>JBEIKF010000122.1:0-5661 GCA_040379905.1 Crocinitomicaceae bacterium | reverse complement strand
ATTTTAAAATGAAAGTGATTGAATTTCAACCTAAAAAAGATGGTTGGTCGAAGGGAATTGGGGAAATTACAATACTTAATGACTCTAAAAAAAAGAAAAGGAGCGAACGAATTGTTTTCTATTGCCAAGCGAGTTCTGTTTTTGATGTGAATGATTATTTGTTGGTTCAATCCGATTTGATACCAATACAAAACAAAGGGAATCCGGGTGAATTCGATATGGAACTTTTTTGGAAAACGAAAGGAATTCGAACGATGAGCTTCATCGATGAAAATAGCTTCAAATTACTCGACCGATTCG
Source organism: Crocinitomicaceae bacterium (assembly GCA_040379905.1). Lineage (GTDB taxonomy): Bacteria > Bacteroidota > Bacteroidia > Flavobacteriales_D > Crocinitomicaceae > UBA952. The sequence continues at coordinate 5,361 of JBEIKF010000122.1, read as the reverse complement.
AACGATCTTTTTTCCAAGAGTTCATTTATTCGCTGCAAACTTCCTTCAACGAAATGTTGGAAAGTCATTTGGAAGGTGAAAATCTTGCTGTTGCTAAAGCAATCATTTTGGGAGATAAATCAATGCTCGACAGTGAAACAAAAAATTCGTTTTCTGCAACTGGCGCAATGCACGTTTTAGCAGTTTCAGGTTTGCACATAGGTTTGATTCTTCAAATTCTCATGGAAGTAGCCAAGTTCTTTTCACGAATTATTTCAAGAAAAAGAGCCATTTTATCCATTCTTGTTTTACTTTGGATTTATTCCATTCTAACTGGATTTTCACCTAGCGTAATCCGTTCCATTTTTATGTTTACAATTTTGGTTTTGGCGCAATTTTTTGGGAAGGAGCAAAACAACATCAACAGTTTGTTCTTTTCGGCTTTTGTGCTATTGCTTTTTCAACCAATGTTTTTGTTCGATATTGGATTTCAGCTATCGTACCTCGCAATGGTGGGAATATATACTTTGTATCGTTCCATCGAAAGTTGGTTTCAACCAAAAAATAAAATCATCAAGTATTTCTGGCAAGGAACAGCAGTTGGTTTCGCTGCGCAATGTATGACAGTTCCACTAACATTATATTATTTCCATCAATTCCCAAATTATTTTGCAATCGCCAATTTAGGTCTGATGGTTGTTTCTGGATTAGTTTTAGGTCTTGGTATTGCTTTGTTCGCCTTACATTATATTCCACTAATTGGGAAATTAACCGGTTTTCTACTAATGATTTCCATTGCGGGAATGCTTTGGTTTATTCAATGGGTAGAGCATTTACCGGGAGCCGTGGCTTATGGATTTAACTTACCATTCATCCTTGTTCCAATTATTTCTTTTCTCACGTTTTTTCTCGTAAAAATCACATCGAATCGCTTGATTTGGAAAATTACTGCTGTGGCTTTTTCAATCTCTCTTATTTTAGTCATTTATTATAGATGGAATTCGCTGAACGACAGTCACATTTGTGTTTTGAATCAGAATAAATTATCACTCATAGTAAAAAATAAAAACCAACTAATTTGCCTCTACAATGATGATTATCACAACCTTGAAAAAATAAAATTCACTGCAGAAAGTTACTTAAAATGTTTTCCTGGTAAAATTAAATACATTTCGTTTAGAAATAAAAACATGAATCTCGAAATTTCAAAGCACAAACTGAACATAATGAAAGAAAATTCGGATTTCATTCTTAAAATTGATAATCAAAAGTTTCGATTCGTTCATTCTGAAAAATCAACCAATAAACTAACACCTTACACATTTTTTATGCCTTGGGTTGAGAATTCAAAGTCACTCAACAAGGGAGCCATCATTTTACCTTTAAACTCTTGAAAAATAGTTACTAAATTCAAAATCTTATATTTGTCAAAGATTATGCGTTATATCTCACCAAAAGACTGTAAAAAAAGGTTAGACAGCAATGAAGTCGAAGTAATCGACATTCGTGAACCTTATGAATTTGAAGCCTGTAATGCGGGGTTTAAAAATATTCCGATGGCCGAATTAACCTTGAACATAGAAAATCTTGCCTCAGATAAGGACAATGTGATTATGTGTAAATCAGGCAAAAGAGCTGAAGCTATCGTCAATTTCTTAGAAACAGAGCATAAAATTACAAATTTATTGGTGCTTGAAGGAGGAATTACTGAATGGGCGAATCAAATTGACAAAACCTTACAACTCGACTAATGGAATTAATCGAAATTTTCAAACACATCCTTCACCTGGATTTCCAGTGGTTTTTTCAAAATTACGGAACAGCTATTTACGTCATTCTTTTTTTGGTGATTTTCATTGAGACTGGTTTGGTAGCGATGCCTTTTCTGCCAGGAGATTCCTTGTTATTTACCGCAGGTCTTTTCGCTGCATCAGGTGATCTAAATTTATCCGCACTTTTAATTTTGCTCTTCATAGCCGCTGTGCTTGGTGATAATTGCAATTATTGGATTGGAAGAAAAGTGGGGCTTCGCGTGTTTACGATAAAATTTAAAGGTCGACAACTAGTCAATGAAAAGTATTTAGTTCAAACAGAAGCTTTTTTTGAAAAAAATGGAGTAAAAGCAATCATAATGGCTCGATTTGTTCCTTTCGTTCGAACCTTCGCTCCTTTTGCAGCTGGAATAGGAAAAATGGATTATAGAAAATTTCTGCTGTTTGATTTACTTGGAGGTTTTCTTTGGATTTTCAGTTTAACATTAGCAGGATATCTCTTGGGCGAAGTTGAATGGATTCGCGAGCATATCGACATTGTTTGCTTGGGAATCATTTTCATTTCAATACTCCCAATGTTAGTCAATTTTATTTCATCTCGTTTGAAAAAGGATGATAAATTAATTGACGATAAAAATTCGTAACTTTAGATTAAACTTATTGAGTTATGTCAAACACAGCATACATTGTTGCGGGTTTTCGTTCCGCGGTTGGCAAAGCAGGAAAAGGTGGTTTTCGTTTTTATCGCCCTGATGATATTGCCGCTCGAGTAATAGAACATTTAGTTGCTTCAATTCCTAATTTAGACAAAGAGCGAATCGACGATGTAATTTTAGGCAATGCTACTCCTGAAGCAGAGCAAGGTTTAAATATGGGTAGAATGATTTCGCTCATCGGTTTAAAAACGGATAAGGTTCCCGGAATGACAGTAAATCGCTACTGTTCTTCTGGTTTGGAAACCATCGCAATTGCACAAGCAAAAATTGAAGCAGGAATGGCGGATTGCATCATTGCTGGCGGCGCTGAATCGATGTCAATAATGGCAATGGGTGGTTGGCGAATTGTTCCGAATCCAAAAGTTGGGAAAGAAAATCCTTCATATTATTGGAGTATGGGTTTGACGGCTGAAGCTGTTGCAAATCAATACAATGTTTCTAGAGAGGATCAAGACGCATTCGCATTGAATTCACAAAACAAAGCCTTATCAGCAATTCAAGCAGGAAGATTCAAGGACGATATTGTTCCGATTGAAGTCGAACACATTTTTTTAGATGAAAATGAAAAGAGACAAGCAAAATCTTATATCGTCGACACTGATGAAGGTCCAAGGGCGAGTACACTTGAAGCATTGAGTAACTTGAAACCAGTTTTTGCAAATAATGGATCGGTTACTGCAGGCAATTCATCTCAAACTTCAGATGGAGCAGCATTTGTACTTGTTATGTCTGAAAAAATGATCAAAGAATTGGGCTTAGAGCCAATCGCGCGATTAAAATCATACTCCGTTGTTGGGGTTGAACCTCGAATTATGGGCATTGGGCCGGTTGACGCAATTCCAAAAGCTATAAAACAAGCGGGACTCACATTGAATGATATCAATCTTTTCGAATTAAACGAAGCATTTGCTTCTCAATCCTTAGCTGTGATTCGTGAGACAGGATTAAATCCAGACATCGTGAATGTGAATGGCGGAGCAATTGCTCTTGGTCATCCATTGGGTTGCACCGGTGCCAAACTCACTGTTCAAATTCTAAATGAATTGAAAAAAAGAAACCAAAAATACGGTATTGTAACCATGTGTGTTGGAACCGGTCAAGGTGCAGCAGGTGTTTTGGAGAGATTTTAAGATTCTGTAGAAAAATAAAAAAAAACGGTCGGAAAAATTTCCGACCGTTTTCATTTTTGGTTGATTTTAGATGATCCGTAGACCTATTCTTGAATAATGGCTAATTCATTTTCAACCTCAGTAACTCCTGGTGCATTCCAAGCTAAACGGGCTGCCTCCTCTTTTTGATAAAGAGATTCAACCGCACCGCGCAATGTTACCTTGTTACCTTTCACTTTTACTTGGATATTTCGGTCATCTACCAACCAACTTCTCGATAATGCATTTTCGATTGCTGTTTGTTCCACTTGATCAGTAGTCGTTGATTTAACCTTGATATTATTTGAAACCCCTTTAACGCCGATCAAATTGGCTACACAATTTTTAGCGGCTTCACGCTGGTAGTTCCATTCCACATTTCCTTCAAGCGTTATCCAACCATCTTCCACTTTCACCTGTACGTTTTCATTCGGAACTGACCAATTCCACTTTAAAGCGGACAAAACTTCATTGGCTATTTCTTCGTCATTTTTCACCATTGAATTTGGAAACTTGACATCGATATCCTCAATTATGGCTTTAACTCCGACAACACTTTTTGCAGCATTTTCTGCTTCAAGTTTTTTTGTAAAACTATTTACTGTTCCAGACAAGGTTATTACACCATTCTTTGCTGTGACTCCAATTTCAGCAGCTTTTAAGAGTGGCTGCCATTTGATCGCGTCTTGAACATCACTTTGTAAATCTTCATTTGATTTCATATACTTATTGTTTTTAAAGGTTAATAATTTCATTTCAAAATTGACTATCCAACTCATAAATTTCGTTACAATTTAAAATTCTTCATTTGTGAATTTCACACGAAACTATCTTTGAATAACCAATCGTTTAATTTGATTTTTACCATCAACTTGAACATTTAAAAGGTATGTTCCATTTGGTAAATCCTCGGTTACAAGCTTAAAATTTGATAGATTGATGCTTCTTGTATAAATTTCATGACCTATTAAATCAAACAAAGCAATTCGCTCGATGGTCTTCCCTCCTGCTGAAATTAAGGTAAATTCAGCCGTTGGATTCGGATAGATGCTCAATTCAAATTTTTCAATTTCACTGATTCCTGAAGCTTTATCAACTGTAAAAGTTGTAGCTAAAGCACATCCCTTGGAATCAGTAATCGTAATCGTATAATTTCCAGGATTTAAACTATCCAAATCTTGAACAGCTGCCCCATTCGACCAACTATACAAGTATGGTGGTGTTCCCCCTGTTATCGTAATATCAATTGAACCATCTTGTGATAAATCTCCTGTAGCTGGCGAAAGAACTGCATTAACTACTAATGGTGAGGCAGGTTGATTTATTGTGAAGTTCATGGTTCCCATGCAACCATTGAAATCGGTAACTTCAACTCCATATATACCTGCAACCAACTCATCAATGGAAGAACCGGATTCACCATTCGACCAATAATATTGAAAAGGTGGAACCCCTCCAGAAATATTTAACGATATCATTCCATTATTACCTCCCGCGCATGAAACATCATTCTTAGTGGCATTAAGTGTCAAGAGCGCCGGTTCATTAACGTATTTCACATATGTAACAATACAACCATTCGCATCTTTTACTCTTACACTGTAAGCCGTACCGCCTGCCAAATTTTGAAAATGTCCTTGACTTATAAAAGGTCCATTATTCAAACTATAGGTATATGGGGGTAATCCACCTGTACCTACCACATGAATTTGACCATTGTTAGCACCGTGACAAGACACGTTTAAT
>JBEIKF010000121.1:0-5694 GCA_040379905.1 Crocinitomicaceae bacterium | reverse complement strand
TCAATATTTTCTTTTGTTATCATATTAAAACCTCCAATTGTCCTATGTACGAACGTAAAAATTTACGTGCTCTAAAAATGTAAACTTTAACCTGCTGTTCACTTAAACCTGTAATTTCACCAATTTCTTGGTAGGAATATCCTTCATAATCACGCAGAAGAACGACTTGCTTTTGAATTTCCGGCATTTTTTGGAGTCCTTCATCTAGCTTTTCCTTTACATCAAAATATGTTGTTTCAACATGTATTTGAGTTTGCAGATTAGCTTCATACGTTTGCTTTCGTCGAGTTTTCCTTGCAGAATCAACGATTGCATTATAAATAGATGTAAACAAATATGATTTCATTTTGTCGGCTTCGACCGTTTCTAGTTTTGTCCAAAGCTTTTCGAAGGCATCTTGAACGAAATCCCTCGCCTGATCTGAATTTCCACAACTTTTAAAGGCAAAACGAAAAAGTCCGTCAGCATAGCTATCAACACCATTATTGTAATCGTGAATATTCATACCTTTCGGCCCTAAGACGATTGAGTTAAAAATAAGTTACAACCGAAAGAAAGATATTGAAGAATTATTTTTGCTTGTATTTATTACTGTATTTCTCGTAAAGTGTTGTTTGAAAATTATCCGTTGAAACGAATTTTCCATTGGATAAAATCAACGTCAATTGATTTGATTTCATGTCTAATGCGGATCCTTTCGACACAAAAAGAGTGGCCGATTTCCCAACTTCAATGGAACCAAAATTCTTATGAATTCCTAAAATCTCGCATGGAGAAAGTGAAACGGAACGAATAGCTTCTTCTTCTGATAAACCATAAGCCATTGCTGTTCCTGCCAAAAAAGGTAGGTTACGCGTGTGCATTACTTCCATATCGCCTTCGTTTTGTAAACAGAATTTGATACCTTCCTTTTGTAAAAGTGACGGCAATTTAAAAGGAAGATCAACAGCATCCTCTTCGTTTTCAGGTAAACTATGTAAGCGTTGCAGCATTACCGGAATTTTAGCGTCTTTCAATCTTTTTCCTGCCAAATGCGCATCGTAGCCACCAACAATCACTGGGAACTTCAGATTGAATTTATTCGCGAAATCTATGACATCCAAAATTTGTTGAAGTTCAGAAGCATGGAAATAAACTCTTGCTGTTGACTCCTTTTGAAAGAAAATCTTCATGGCCTCCAAACGTTGATCTGTTTTCATGGGTTTATCAGCACTATATGCCCGAGCCATTTCGAAAAAGTCAATCAATTCTTGTTTTGCTTTCTCGTAATTTTCATTGCGTTTTTTCGGAGCAGGTTCAGCCCACCAACCACCACCTTCCAGACTAGAAGGCCAGTTGACGTGAATTCCATCGTCTTTCAGTAGCGTTGCGTCTTCCCAATTCCATCCATTCAAAAACATTACAGACGATGTCCCAGAAATCGAACCGCCTCTTGGGGTTGATTGTGTTATCAAAACGCCATTCGTTCGAACAGTTTCCATGACTTTCGATTCGACATTGTAGGCAATTTGAGACCGAACGTGTGCATTGAAAATCCCAACATCGTTGAAATCCCGTGTCGCTCGAACTGCGTCGATTTCAGTTAAACCCAAAGTAGAATTAGGCGCAACAAAACCTGGGTAGATATGTTGCCCATCCAATGAAATAATCGTATCCCAGTATTTTTTGTCAATTTTTGTGGTCAACGCGTTTCCAATCATAGAAATCTTGCCATTCTCAATGCCGATTAAAGCAGTTTCCATCGTTTGACCATTTCCAACATGCAAATAGCCGTTCAACAACAATATCTTGTTTTTTTGAGCGATTAAAACGCAAGGGAAGACTAGGAAAAATAGTAATTTCTTCATGACTTAATGTATATTTTCAGTTTCAACTCCTTCTTCTCCAATTGTATCACAATGGAAATGTTTCCGTCCTTTTTTAACAAATGGTTGCGCGGATTCCCCTTTCTCATTGGATTCCAACATTTTATTAATGATACGGGCGCGTTCGCTAACATTTCGTTGCGCTAATTTTTCATTTTCAGACGCGTTATATAAAATCATACCATCAACCATTGTCAATTCAACTTTTGCATTGATGCTCAATGGATTATCAGTCCAAAGAACCAAATCGGCGTCTTTACCAGTTTTAACACTTCCCATTCTGTCATCCAAGTGGAGTAGTTTCGCCGGATTCAACGTAACCAACTTCCAAGCTTCTTCTTCAGACATTCCACCATACTTCACGCTTTTCGCTGCTTCCTGATTCAACCTTCTTCCCATTTCGGCATCGTCGGAATTAATTGCAACAACAACGCCCTGATCGGTCATCATTTTTGCATTTTGTGGAATTGCTTCATTCACCTCGTATTTGTAGGCCCACCAATCTGAAAAAGTAGAACCACCAGCACCGTGTTTTTTCATTTTATCAGCCAATTTATAACCTTCTAAAATATGAGTAAATGTATTTACATTGAATCCAAACGAATCAGCAACATGCATCAACATATTAATCTCACTTTGAACGTAAGAGTGACACGTAATAAAGCGCTGTTTTTCCAAAATCTCCAATAATACATCTAATTCCAAATCGCGTCTAGGTTCAATTGGAACGGGTTTCTTTGGATTTTTATTTTTAAGTGCTTCACGATACTCTTCCCACTCTTTTTTGTATGCCTTTGCTCTTAGGAAACCATCGTAAAATACTTGCTCTAGCCCCATTCTTGTTTGCGGAAAACGAAAACGGTTATTATCACCCCAATTAGCCTGTTTCACATTTTCACCAAGAGCGCATTTGATAAATTTCGGAGCATTTGGAATCAACATTTCTTCGGGTGAATGACCCCATTTCAATTTTATTAATCCCGATTGCCCTCCTATTGGATTCGCAGAGCCATGCAACAATTGAGCAGCAGTGACTCCACCAGCTAATTGACGATAAATGTTAATATCATCGGGATTTACAACATCTCCTATGCTAACTTCAGCTGTAATTGCTTGACCAGATTCGTTTACTCCTTTGGAAATCGCTATGTGCGAGTGTTCATCAATAATCCCAGTAGTCAAATGTTTTCCTGTACCATCAATTAGCGTTGCATTCTTTGGGAAGTTAACTGGATTTACCGCAAATATTTTTCCATTTTCAACGACAACATTCGCATTTTTAAGTACACCGTCTTTTTCGTTCGTCCAAAGGGTCACATTTTTAATTACATAAACTTGCTTTTTAGGAAGTGAATCAAGACCGAAGGCCATATTTGGAAACCAAGTCAAAAAAGAAAATGTCGTATCAAGTTGAAATGCCTCTGTTTTTTTCTCAGATTTATCTTTTTCTAAACGAATTCCTGCCCATTTTATCCATTTTCCGTTAGGAAGCAAACCATCGCCTTCAAAAACACCTCCAACAGCTCCAATTTTACCATGTAGGTTTACACTTCCTGTAAATAAATCATCAGCTAAATTAAATTGAAAAGTAATATCGGTTTGTGTTCGAATAATTGCTGCTTTTTGATAGATTGTATCAACTTTTTTAGCGTTTGTCTCTTTATTAATTACCGTTTTGAAAGTTTGAACTTTCCCTTGAGGTTTCTCCGGAGAGCCCGTAATCTCAACACTATATTTGTTCTCCTCTAGATTAAAATTGTATTTTCCGTTGATATCAATTGAAGGGACATCACTTATCACATTTCGCTCACCCAAAATCCAAGATTCCAGTAGTTTACCTTCCGCTAAAAAGGGATCAGAAGAATAAATTGAAAAACTGGCATATTTACCTTTTTCCAAGGTTCCCAATTCAGCGCTCGCTTTCAGAATTAAAGCCGGTTGGGTTGTCAATGCCGCTAGTGCATCTTCGATTTTTAGTCCTCGTTTCAATGCTTTTCGAAGGTTGGTCCAAAATTGATCACTTGACTTTAATCCGTTCGTTGTAAAACAAATATTTATTCCTTGATCTCGCAATAATTTAGCATTTGCAGGAGCCAATTCCCAATGCTTTAAATCGCTCAAAGGAATTTGTCTTGACACATACGGGTCTTTCACTTCGAAAGCCTCAGGAAAAATCAATGGAACGATAATCGAAGCATCTAACTTTTTCAAATCCATGGCAATTGCATATTCATTTCCGGAACCGAAATAATGGAATTTTAAATTGAATTCCTTTGCAATTTTAGCCGCTCGCAGAATTTCCCATTTTTCAGTTGATTGAAAAAAGGCCGGCAAAGACAGTTGAGAATTCCACTTTTCCATGGAAATGGATCGTTCCTCTTTATTTTCATTCGACGAATAATATTTAAGATCATACAATGCTTGACGCAATAAAGCGATTGAACCCATTTGAGAAGAGGGATAATTCAAGTTGGAACTTCCTTTGGAAAAGGAGTAAAATTGACCTGTAGAAGTTGATAGAATTTGCTTGTTTGAATTTTGATTCCCTAAGGATACAAGCGTTCCAGAACCACGAACGATTCCGTCTTGCAAATGCGACAATGCAAATCCAAAACCCATTTTCACCAAGTTTTCGTTGGACTTTGAGTCAATTTGAAAATGCGACGCCGCTTCAAATTCTGGATGAACAGCATCATTCCAATAAAAGGCTCCTTGATTAGTATTCCCCGAATTCGATCTTATTGAAAAGTTATTTTCTCCAGGTTTTGGAAGACCAATATTTGAATTCAATTCGATAAAAGCTGGAACGATTGTCTTTCCATTAAAATCATAAGTTATCGCCTTGCTATCTTTTATCGCTTTAGTTGAAACTTCAACTATATGAGATCCTTCAATCAAGATATTCGCATTTTCCAACTTTTGGGTAGGTGAAACGTAAATCGTAGCATTGGTAAGCAAAATTCGATAGGGATTAGATTCCTTTACACCATTATCAGGTTTGAATTGAGCCCTGGCAATTAAGCCACACAAAACAAAAAAAGAAAAAAAGAGATGTTTCTTTGTATAAAAAATACTTTGCATATGGTAATTTTCAAGCGATGAAATTACAAAATCCATTTCATTTTTGAGGTCTTGAAATAAACCTTTTACAGCTAATTATTTGACAAAAGTATCAAACTGGCGTTTATCAATAAATCATTTCTTTCTATTTCCAGTGTATTCAATCCAAGGAATGTGAAAACAATTATTTTTAATTTGAATGCTGACTTAAAATTGCTGCTCGCTTCAGAAATGCTTCAGCCTCACCATGCTTATATGCTTCTAAATAGTCATTATAACGCTCCAAAATTGGATAATTACCTTCAAGTTCTTTACGTATACGAGCCAACTCTTTTTTCTCCGTTCTATTGATTGAGCCATCGATAATCATTCCTGTAACGAAAAGCAATAAAAGATCATTGGTTAATTCGTTAGGTAATTGTTTCAACACATCAATGAAATTCTTTTGAAGTTCATACTTTTTTTGAAAGGGAACTTGAAATTGGTCTAGTAACTTATATGAGAAAACGAAATGTGTTGAATTTAATTCTCGCTTTTTCACAGCTATAGTAGCGAGTAACTCGTATAAAATAGGTTTAATTTCCTCTCTAGACCCATGTTTTAACTCAATGTATTCAATCGCTAAATTGATTAGATTTTGTGAATAAAAATAAAAAACCGTTCTTCGATACACCTCCCTACAAGCAAATGCGTTCCAAAAGAAATAAATGGGCATTCCAACCAAATCCGTATAAAGTCTTAATAAATATCGCCCTGCTAATTTTCGAAC
>JBEIKF010000120.1:0-5750 GCA_040379905.1 Crocinitomicaceae bacterium | reverse complement strand
GCGGTGCATTTAAAGTTACGGAAGGACTCGTCGAACAATTCGGTAAAGATCGCGTTCGTAATACGCCTTTGTGTGAATCAGCAATTGTTGGGGCAAGTTTAGGATTATCGATTTCAGGAATGAAAGCCATGGTTGAGATGCAATTTGCTGACTTTGTGACTTGCGGATTTAATCAAATCATAAATAATTTAGCAAAAATTCATTGGCGTTGGGGACAAAATGCGGATGTTGTAGTGCGAATGCCAACTGGAGCAGGGACAGCTGCAGGACCTTTTCACTCTCAAAGTAATGAAGCTTGGTTTGTGCATACTCCAGGATTGAAAGTGGTTTATCCATCATCTCCTTCAGATGCTAAAGGATTGTTGAATGCAGCTTTTGAAGACCCAAATCCCGTGCTATTTTTTGAACACAAATTTTTATATCGCAGTTTGAAAGAGGAGGTATCTGATGATTATTTCACAGTTGAAATTGGAAAAGCAAAAACGATAACTTCAGGATCAGACTTGACCATTATAACCTATGGTTTAGGTGTTTATTGGGCAAAGGAATTTGCGGAAGTAAGAAAAGATATTTCCATAGAGATTTTGGATTTGAGAACGCTATTACCTTTAGACGAGGATGCCATTTTTGATGCTGTTAGAAAGACGGGAAAAGCAGTGGTTCTTCATGAAGATTGCATGACTGGTGGAATAGGAGGGGAGCTTGTAGCTTTAATAACCGAAAATTGCTTTGAATCGCTAGATGCTCCTGTTTTAAGAGTAGCATCATTGGATACACCTGTTCCTTTTGCTGTTTCGTTGGAGAAACAATTCTTGCCACAGGATAGATTGTTGGAGGCAGTTGACAAGCTTTTGAATTATTGATTTGAAAAAGTATTTTTCAAGGGAAAATGTTTTTGCCAACTTAATTTATAAGTTGGGCTTGGTTCTTATCATTTTAGAACTATACAGAGTTTTACTTTTAATTTCAAATTCAAAATCTTTCAAACATTTTGGATTTTATGAGCACCTTGTTGGAATTTGGTTTGACCTAATTACAGTTGCTCTTTTTTTCTTGCCATTTATTGTCCTGTTTTTATTTCCAATAGGCCAAAAGCTAGCAAAAGCAAGATTAACGATACTATTTGTTTTGTTTGCTTTAACATCTTTGGTAGTTTTCTTTTTCAATGCTTGGGATGTTGCTTATTTCTCATACACCGAAAAGCGAACGAGTTATGATTATTTAGCATATATGCTAAATAATTCGGAGACTAGCAGTCTTGCAGGTGAATTTCTTCTTGAATTTTGGTGGTTAATTATATTCTTTTTTCTAACATTTTTAGGATTAATATATGGCTATGTTAAACTTAAAAATCCTTTTTCTGAATATAAATCAATTTCGAGTTGGACTTGTTTAATTGTGGGTGTATTGATAACTATTATAATAGGCAGAGGTGGATTTCAATTGAAACCAGTTGGTGTGTTGGAGTCAACCAATTATTGTTCGCTTGAGAATTCACCTGCGGTTCTAAATTCGGCATTTACGATCATAAAAACATATGATTTTGTTGGTGTGGAGAAGAAAAATTATTTCTCAGAAAGAGAAGTAAATCGAATCTTTAACCCAATTCAACAGTCCAATCCACAGCACTTGTTGTCCGGCAAGCCAAATGTTGTTTTCATTCTTTTCGAAAGTTTTGGAACGATGTACTCTGGCCCCGCTAGTCCTGAAAGTTATACGCCGTTTTTAGATTCCATTTTAAATCAATCGATGTATTTTGACTACGGAATTGCGAACGCCAGAACTTCAATGGATGCATTGCCAACTGTTGTTTCTTCAATTCCAACTTGGATGAATGAAAGTTTTATTCTTTCATCGTACAGTTCGAACCAATTTGAAGGATTTCCGAGTATTTTAAGTAAAGACGGATACGAGTCAGCTTTTTTTCACGGTGCGACGAATGGTTCCATGCGTTTTGATGCGTTCGCTTCAGCGGTTGGATTCGATCATTATTTCGGTCGGAAGGAATATGGAAATGATAAGCATTTCGATGGTAATTGGGGAATAGAAGATCATCATTTCATGTCGTGGTCTATCGATCGAATGAGTGAATTTAAAAAACCATTTTTTTCGATGATTTTTACCCTTTCATCTCATCATCCGTTTACCATTCCTAAGGAATATAAAAATAAGGTACGTAAAGGTCCCGACCCGCTTTGTAAGACAATCAATTATGTAGATTTTGCTTTCAAATCTTTTTGGGAAAAAGCTCAAAAAAAAGATTGGTTTAAAAATACCTTATTCATCTTTTGTGCAGATCATGTTGGACCAACCTCAAGAGCGGATAGATCGTCCTTAGAATGGGGACATCGAATACCTATCGCATTTTATCACGCGAATGGAAAATTGCCAAAAGTGAAACCAGGAAGTCCTTTTCAACAAATCGACATTCTTCCAACCGCAATGGATTTATTGAATCAAAAAACTAGTTTTTTCGCGATGGGAACTTCTTATTTTAAAAAGGTTAAATTTCCAAAATTAGCCTATTCATCAGAGAATTTAATCGCATTTGAAAAGGGAAAAGAACCAATCTTGTGGAATGATCAACAAAAGACTAAGCGGAGTAAAGGAGAGAATTCAAAGATTAAAATTCTAAAGGCAATTTATCAGCAATATACCACTTCTTTGATACAAAATAAAATGAAGCCGTAATACACATTAAAATGTATTCATTTTTTTGTTTTTGTTTTTGTTTTGGTAAATTTGCAATCCTTTTCAAAAATTGAACTATTAATTTCCAATAAAAATTTATGAAATATTTTCTTTTAGCCCTTTGTTTTATTTCGTTGGGATTGAATAAGTTATATTCTCAAACACCAGGAATGATTGTTGAGCCAGCGACTGGAGCAGCAGCCTTAATTCTTGATCCAAATTCCAATGGATTTGTTTCGGCCACTACCGCAGGTTTTTCAGGTAACGATCAGCTTGTTGCTAACAATGAATTACCTTGGCAAACGTTAATTCCAGCAGGTTCAGAGCCAAATTCAGATGTTCAAAATGGTCCGAATTGTGGATTTACAGATTTTGTAGAGTCGACCGCAGGTGGAATTGACCCTGTATTTCATTTAACAACAGGTGGGAATTGGTTGTTTAGATTCAGAATGGCGAGCATTGCTCCAAATGCAAAATCTTATTCAATATTAGTTGACATAGACAATCTAATTGGCCCTGGAGATGATTGTTATATCCCTGGTGTTAATCCTGGTTTTGAACTTGAGATTGTGCTTGCAACTAAATTTGGAGTTAGAATTTATGATCATAGACAACCTCTTTCATGTGGTTCAAATCTTATTTATTCTTATGGTCCTGAGCGCATACAGAAATCAATTGCTGCATCAACAGTATGTAGTCAATTAAATTTCTTCTTGGAAACATACGTGAGTTGGACAGATATTACTGCCCAATTTGGAGTGAATCCTTCAACTCCAATGCGTTATGCTATTGTTGATAATATGGCTGCAGATAAATCTACGATTTGTAATCCATCATCCGCATCGGATATTGGAGGAGTCGATGATTCGGCTTGTGGTAATCTTGAGGCTTGTTTTACGGAGATTGTAAATTTACAACCACCTTGTCCGCCAAATAGTATTTCTCCGTGTATTTATTCTGCTTGTCCTGTAATTTCGGGTACTCCTATTGCAGCAGGGGCGACCTCGATTAGCGGAACTTCCACCGAAGCGAATGGAACTATCATTCGAATTTATGTGAATGGCGTTGTAGCTGGATCTGGATCGGTCACTGGAGGTAGTTGGACCGTATCTGGGTTGACGCCATTAGCCGCGGGCGCCCAAGTTTCAGCAACAGCTCAGGCAACGAATGAGGTTGAGTCAGGAACTAACTGTAATAATGCTCAAGTTGCAGGAGCAACTTGTACAAATCCAGTAACGGATATTATTCAATGCAATGCAAGTAAGGCGTTTACCGGAACAGCTGATCCTGGTGCAGTTATCAGATTATACAATTCATCCGGAGTATTGCAAACACCAACAAGTGGAACTGTTTTTGCGGGTAGCCAAATTACGGCATCAACTTTCCCAAGTGGATTAACTCCAACAACTTCAAATTTTCTTTGGAGATGTGTTGGTGCAGGTGCAACGACAAGTTGTACGGCAGGTGGAGGCCCATGTATTGCTGACGGTAATTATTACGTAACAGCTCAAATACCAGGTCAATGTGAATCTTCACCAACTTGGTTTTGTGTAGGACTTACAGGTACAACCAATATACCTCAAATAACTACCAATATTTCAACAAGCACTACCACTGTATCAGGAACCTTGACTAATAATGTTGCAGAAAACAATGGAGTTAGTATCTTCCTCTATGTCAATAGTGCTCAAATTGCTACAACAACGACAACGAACAACATAGGGGCATGGACTATTACCGTTCCAGCTGGTTCATTTGATGCTTGTGATGAAGTATATGTTGTTGCGGCAAGAAACATAGCGACTCAGCGTTGCCCGTCACAAAGTGCGATAAAAATTGTTTCAGGTGGAATTACCTCAACGCCAACGGTAAGCTCTCCACTTTGTGGAACCACAACCACTGTTTCTGGAACCATTAACGAACAAAACGGAACACAAGTTCAAGTCTTTTCAAATGGAGTTTCTGTCGGAACAACCACTGTTTCCGGAGGTTCATGGTCATTAACAGGGGTTAATATTATAGCTGGTTCTGTAATAACAGCGCAAGCAACAAATACAACTGGATGTGAATCCGTAAGTGCCACATCATCAGGAGTAACTATAGGAACACAAACCTCAAATGTCGTTACTATTGCACAAAGTCCTTTAGTTGAAAGTAATTTAGTTATTTCTGGTACTGGTACAAATGGTGATTTAGTAACATTATACATCGACGGATGGCCATTATACAAAGATTTTGCTGAAACAGCAGCAGCTACAGCAACTGTGTCAGGTGGTGCATGGTCCGTTACTCTTACTCAAAATACGCTTTATGCAGGAGGTGTAGTAACTGCTTCAGTTTCGAATGCAGTGACATGTAGTAGTACACTTCAAGATCCAACTCCAGTAGTATGTACTCCGCCGTCTTCTTCTTTGTCCGTATCTCCAGATAACACCACAATTTGTTCTGGTTCAGTTGTAACAAATGTCGTCATTCAGAATACTCAATCTGGTGTAATTTATCAATTGTATAATAGTACTCTTGCAGCAAATTCAGGAACTTCTTTGTTAGGAAATGGAGGAAATATCACGCTATCCTCCGCTCCAATATCTACTAATACAACATTAACTGTTTTGGCTATTAAATCTCCATTTAATGGTTCTTGTAATCAGTTTTTAACGGAGAATATTCCTGTTACTGTTGCATTAGTTCCTACTTTATCATTTGTCTCTCAAACTAATCCTGGCTGTGGCGCAACAAATGGTAGTATCACAATTAATGGTCTTGGCAACAACTTGACCTACACGGTAAATTATTTATTAAATGGATCAGCAACGAGTGGTAGTTTCACATCTAATGCAAGTGGTCAAATTGTAATAAATGTATTAGGAGGAGGTATTTACTCAAACATTAGTACAACAGCATTTGGATGTAATTCAACAAATACATTGGCGGGACCATTTACATTAACAGCTCCAATTGTTCCATCTGTTCCAACTGTTTCAACGGTAGCAGCCACATGTTCAGTAGCAGGAACAGCATCGATTACAAATTATAGTGGAGCTTTAACTTATATATTC
>JBEIKF010000119.1:0-5763 GCA_040379905.1 Crocinitomicaceae bacterium | reverse complement strand
ATTGACCTTATTTAACATTTCACCCTTTCAAGTTCTTCAAAAAAATTCGATGTTTTTTCATACTTTTGCAAGAATTTATTTAAAAAATAGGTTCATGTCCCTTAATAATTTGAAGCAGATCACTGAAGGTTTAACTTATGACGACGTTCTTTTGGTTCCTGCATTTTCGGAGGTTCTCCCAAGAGATGTTCAATTGAAAAGTAGATTTTCAAGAAATATTTCATTGAACACACCCATTATTTCTGCAGCAATGGACACAGTAACCGAGTCTGGTTTGGCAATCGCGATTGCGCAACAAGGTGGCATTGGCGTTATTCACAAGAACATGAGTATTGAATTACAAGCAATCAACGTTCGAAAAGTTAAACGCTCAGAAAGTGGAATGATCATTGACCCAATAACTTTGCTCGAAAACGCATACGTTAAAGATGCGCTCGAATTAATGAAAGAAAATAGCATCGGTGGCATTCCTGTTGTGGATGAGGACAACGTATTAAAAGGAATAGTTACCAATCGCGATTTAAGATTTGAAAAGAATATTGATCGTCCTATACGAGAAATTATGACGTCAGAAAACATCATTACAACTGGAGATGGGACCGATTTGGCAACCGCAGAAGGCATCCTTCAAGAAAATCGTATTGAAAAATTGCCAGTAGTGGATAAGGACAAAAAGCTTATCGGGCTTATTACGTATCGCGATATTATTAAAGTTAAAGAACATCCGATTTCATGTAAAGATCATTTGGGAAGACTAAGGGTTGCAGCTGCTGTTGGTGTGACTCATGATACAATCGATCGTGTTGATGCCCTAGTTAAAGCTGGTGTTGACGCGGTTGTTATCGATACTGCTCACGGTCATTCTAAAGGGGTTGTTGAAAAATTAAAGGAAGTAAAAGCTAAATTCCCAAATATTGATGTTGTTGTAGGGAACATCGCAACAGCCGAAGCGGCTATGTATCTAGTTGAGGCTGGTGCGGATGCAGTGAAAGTAGGAATTGGACCTGGATCAATTTGTACAACTCGCGTTATAGCAGGTGTTGGAGTACCTCAGTTAACGGCTGTAAACGACGTTGCAGCAGCGCTTGAAGGAACGGGGATCCCTGTAATTGCTGACGGAGGAATTCGATACACGGGTGATATCGTAAAAGCTATCGCAGCAGGTGCAGACTCAGTAATGCTTGGCTCAATGTTCGCAGGTGTAGAGGAATCTCCTGGAGAAACAATTATTTATGAAGGAAGAAAGTTCAAATCATACAGGGGAATGGGGTCTATTGAAGCAATGCAGCTCGGGTCAAAAGACCGTTATT
The DNA here is from genome assembly GCA_040379905.1 of Crocinitomicaceae bacterium. GTDB lineage: Bacteria > Bacteroidota > Bacteroidia > Flavobacteriales_D > Crocinitomicaceae > UBA952. The sequence continues at coordinate 4,453 of JBEIKF010000119.1, read as the reverse complement.
TTCAAGACGCTGAGGATGACATCAAAAAACTCGTTCCAGAAGGTATATCAGGAAGGGTTCCATTTAAAGGGAAATTAATGGAGGTTATGTTCCAAATTATTGGAGGTTTACGCGCTGGTATGGGATATTGTGGCGCTGCTTCAATTGAAAAATTAAAAGGATCGAAATTTGTAAGAATTACATCAGCTGGCGTTAAGGAATCACATCCTCATGATGTTACAATAACAAGAGAAGCGCCAAATTATAGTTTTAAATAAATGTTAAAAATGCTCGTTATAATATACGGAGCATTTAATTTTAAATAATCAGAAATAGAAACCAATGAAAAACGTACTTTTTATAATTACACTCTTTTTTTTAGGGCTGAATATTAATGCTCAGGAACTCCTTGTAGGACCAGTTGACCCTGTGGTTATGGAAATTAATGGGAAACGTGTTACAAAAAGCGAGTTTTTGCAGATTTATTTGAAAAACAACAATGACCCAAAATACGACAAGGCTGCCTTGGATGAGTATTTGGAAATGTTTAAAAAATTCAAATTAAAAGTTGCGGAGGCAGAAGCACTAGGGTATGACACAATTCCGAAGCTTAAAAAGGAATTGGAAGGGTATAGAAAACAATTGGCCAATCCTTATCTAATTGATTCTGCTGAAAATAAATCACTTGTTTTACAAGCGTATGAGCGAATTAAAACAGAAATTCGTGCGTCACACATTTTGATTAAAGTTGATCAAAATGCCAGTCCGAAAGATACTTTAGCTGCATACAACAGAATTTTGGGTCTTAAAGCTCGAATTGAAAAAGGGGAAGATTTCGCTTCTGTAGCAAAAATGAAAAGTGGTTCAGAAGATCCTTCAGCAGTCAATAACGGTGGAGACCTTGGATTTTTTACCGCATTTCAAATGGTATATCCATTCGAAGAAAAAGCATATACAACCCCGCTAGGAACGATATCAGATCCTTTTCGAACAAGGTATGGGTATCACATTTTGAAAGTTACTGACCAGAGACCTGCAAGAGGAACAATTAAAGTAGCTCATATAATGGTTGCGACAAGCAAAGATGCTGGACAAGATGCCATAGCAAATGCTGAAAAGAAGGGTAATGAAATATATGATAAATTGACACAAGGCTCCAAATGGGAAGAAATGGTAACAGCTTATTCTGACGATCCAGGATCATCAAAGAAAAATGGCGAACTACCTGCTTTTGGCTCTGGAACATCTCAGCGAATGGTACCTGTTTTTGAAGAAGCCGCATTTTCACTGAAGAAGGATGGTGACATAAGTAAACCAATTAGAACAGAATATGGATTTCACATCATCAAACGAATAGAATGGAAAGATATACAACCATTTGAAGCAATGAGAAAAGAGCTCCAAACAAAAGTAAACAAAGATGAACGCTCTAGAAAAACACAAGATTCATTTGTAGAAAAGCTAAAAAAACAATATAATTACAAAGTGCCTAAGTTGAATGGACTTGAATGGTTTGAAGGCAATCTCGATACAAGTTACTTTATTGGCAAATGGAAGGCGGACAAATTAACTACTGATTTAGAAATCTTTAACTTGGATGGAAAATCCTTTACACAAAAACAATTTGCTGCCTATTTGGAAAAATCGTATCGAGGTATCAAAAAGGATGATAATAAGATTGTTATTCAAAGTCAATTCAAAAATTGGGTAAAAACCTCGGTTTTGGAGTATGAAGAATCTAAGCTAGTTTTTAAATACCCGGATTTCAAAGCACTCGTAAATGAATACCATGACGGAATCATTCTTTATGAAGTCATGTCCGATAAAGTTTGGAATAAAGCAAACAAAGACACAGCAGGATTAAAGAAATATTTCGATGAAAACAGAGATAAATACCTTTGGCCAAAAAGATTAGATGCAGAAATCTATGAATGTAATTCAAGTGAAAACGCAAACATCGTTTACAAAATGATGAAGAAAAAATCAAATACTTCCAAGGAAATAATTGAAAGAGTAAACGCATCTTCGGAATTAAATTTGAAAGTTAAATTGAATAAATTTGATCCTGAGCAAACACCATACCTACTTGGTAAAACTTTTATTCAAGGCAGAAATAAACCGTTTTCATTTGAGGGTAAGCACTACGTTGTAAAATTGGTAAATGAAATTCCAATTATGAAAAAAGAATTTAACGAAGCAAAAGGAGCTGTGACATCCGATTATCAAAATTTCCTGGAAAAGACATGGCTAGATGAATTGAACAAAAAATACACAGTTAAAGTTAATTATGATGTTCTTTATAACCTCAACAACAAATAAGGAATGTTAAATAAAGTTCTTTTATCTGTTCTCCTTATTCAATCGTTTTGTTCACTTGGACAGGGAAAAGTAATCAATAAGGTAGTCGCACAGGTTGGAGATAATGTAATATTACTCTCCGATTTGGAAGTTCAAAAATTACAGGCATCATCTGAAGGGAATGAAATGAATTTCCCGAAAGAATGTGCAATACTCGAACAACTCTTAATTGAAGAACTACTTTTTAATCAAGCACTATTGGATAGTTTAGTAGTAACAGACCAAAGCGTAGATGCTGAAATGGAAAACCGTTTACGAATACTTGAATCCAAAATGGGAAGTAGACAAAAATTGGAAGAATTTTATGGCAAATCTACCACAGAAATTAAAAACGAATTTCGCATCCAGATTAAGAATAAAATGCTTGCTCAGGAAATGGAGCAAAAGTTAACACGTGATTTAACAGTTACCCCAAAAGAAGTCGCGACATTTTTTTCTTCCATTCCAAAAGATAGCATACCTTTCATTAATATGAAATTGGGATTTCAGCAAATTGTTAACTATCCTGAGATTACAAAAGCTGATAAAAAAAGAGCCTATGACGCCTTAGTTGAAATTCGTAATGAAATCGTTGTCAATGGAAAAAGTTTTGAAACCATGGCACGAATTCATTCGATGGATCCAGGGAGCGGGCCACAAGGAGGACGAATTGAAGCTTCCAAAGGAATGATGGTCCCTCAATTTGAATCTACCGTTTTTGCATTGAAAATTGGCGAGGTTTCAGAAATTGTTGAAACCATGTACGGCTACCACGTAATCAAGTTGATTTCGCGAAAAGGAGATGATTACGTTTGTTTACATATTTTAATAATGCCGGAATTCAGCCCCGAAGCGATTAACTTATCAGCTATGAAAATGGATTCATGCTTCGCCATGCTTAAGGAGAACAAAATTACTTGGGATGACGCCGTTCTTAGATTCTCAAATGATGAATTAACTAAACAAAATAGAGGTATCATTACAAATCCAATAACTGGCGAACCAACTTGGGATATGGAAGATTTGAATGAAGTTGATCAACAAATTTATGTCCTTACAGATGCAATGGAAAAAGGAGACATTTCGCGTCCAAGTCTTTACGTTGATATATACGAAAGAAAACAAGGTGTAAGGATTGTTCGTTTGATGGATCGTTATGAACAGCATGTGGCAAACTTAAATGATGATTATGCCTTGATTAAAAGAGCTACAGAGAATGACAAAAGACAAAAGACTATAACCAATTGGGTCAATAACAAAATAAGTAATGCTTACATTCGAATTGATGATGACTATCGAAATTGTCAGTTTAATTCAAAATGGATAAACACAAATAACTAAAAGCTATGTCAGACAAAGAAGCAATTGATCGTTTGGTAGTTCATTATCAAGAATTGAAAAATGAAATTCATAAAGTAATAATTGGTCAAGATGAAGTGGTTGATCAAGTATTGATTTCCATTTTTTCTAGAGCTCATTGTTTACTTGTCGGAGTCCCTGGATTGGCAAAAACATTGCTAGTCAATACAATTGCTCAAACTTTAGGATTAACTTTTAATCGTATTCAGTTTACTCCCGACTTGATGCCTTCTGACATAGTTGGTTCGGAAATTTTAGATGAAACCAAGAATTTTAAATTCATCAAAGGGCCACTTTTTTCAAATGTTGTTCTTGCTGATGAAATAAATCGGACTCCACCTAAAACACAGTCTGCATTATTGGAAGCTATGCAGGAAAGAAGAGTAACTGCTGCAGGTACAACATACGATTTACCTGCCCCGTTCTTTGTGTTAGCAACCCAAAACCCAATCGAACAAGAGGGAACTTATCCTTTGCCAGAGGCACAATTAGACCGTTTTATGTTTAATATTTGGGTGGACTATCCATCTTATGTGGAAGAGTTGGCTATTGTAAAAGCCACGACTACTGACTCGCGAGTTGAACTAAATGAAATTATAACTGCGCAAGAAATCATTGAATATCAAAACTTGATTCGACGCATTCCTGTTGCTGATAATGTGATGGAATATGCCGTGAAATTGGTTGGAAAAACGCGAATTAATTCTGATGAAGCACCGAAATTATCGAAAGACTATATTACTTGGGGCGCTGGGCCAAGAGCATCTCAGTATTTAAT
>JBEIKF010000118.1:0-5772 GCA_040379905.1 Crocinitomicaceae bacterium | reverse complement strand
AGTTAATACTCCGCTAACTCCAAAATGGGAGGTCCCTTTATAATCGACATATTCATTCGGGATGAATGGTGTCCAATTTGCTGTATCAATATAAAATGCACCAGCAATAATAACAAAAAGCACCACTAATACTTTTACAACAACAATAATGTTGTTCGTTTTAGCCGCCTCTTTTATGCCTTTGACAAGAATCGAAGTTACCACCCAGGTAATCAAAAAAGCAGGTAAATTAACCGCGAAACCAGGTAAAGAAATGTCAGAGTAATGCTTTCTTAATTCTTCAGCATTTGAACCATTCGCAATGTCCACTAGAGTTGTTGGGCTTTTCGCTTCTTTAATCAACGCGAAGGCTTCTTTTGAGTTTTTTAGACTGTTTTTAATTGTCGCCATATCTGGTAATTGAGACTGAATATGCGCAATAACCTCTTTGCTATTTTGAAAATGAAGTTCTTTTAATGCCGACTTCTTTTCAGCCAAACCTTGACTTAGTAGTTTAAAATCCATTTTTGGCTGGATAGATAGTAAGTAATCTTGAATTTGTGTAACGCCCAAAGCATCAGCAACAGTAGCCTTTGCAGTAGTGTAATCCATCATCAGCCAAATCGGGAGGTGCACATGAATTAGGTCTAGCAATTTACCAAAGTAACCACTCCAGCTTACCGCAACGGTTGTAGCTCCCATCATGTATTCTAAAATCAAGTTCCAACCAATAATCCAAGCAAAAATTTCACCCACCGTTCCGTATGAATAAGCGTAAGCAGAACCCTCAACGGGCAAAACGGCAGAAAATTCTGCATAACAAAGTGACGCGAATAAACACCCAACTCCGGCAATGACGAAAGCAAGTGCAAGTGCAGGGCCGGCATGGTCATGTGCCGCAATACCAGTTAATGTAAAAATCCCACCACCAATAATTGCTCCAATCCCCAGGGAAGTTAATCCCCAGCGTCCTAAAATTCGATTTAAATCATTTTTTTTCATATCCGCTTCGAATGCGGAAATTGGTTTTTTACGCCAAGGACTTTTACCCATTTTTTAGTAATTTTTTGATTGAACTGATAAAGATAACTTTTTCAGCATGAAATACAACCTCTTTCTTAGATAAAATCAAGGGTTTCTTCCAGTGTTTTAGGATTGTAACCCAACTCATTTCGTGATTTAGTTAGGTCAAATCCTGTTTTCGGAGGTCTTTTTGCAGGTTGATTTAAGGCACTGCTGTTTGTTCGGACTAACGTTTTTGTTGATAAGCCAAAAAACTTCGCAACGCGTTCCACAATTTCGAAAATTGACATTGTTTCAGGCCCAGAAATATGAAAAACCCCTCTTTTCTCCAATTCGCAAATTCGAATGCATGCCCAGGCCAAATCATCTGCCCAAGTTGGCGCTCGAAATTGATCATCAATGATCCGCATTTCTTGTCCTTTTGAGAGAGCATCTTTTGCCCAAGAAACAATATTTGTGCGAGTTAAATTGTTTGCCACACCAAAAACAATAATCGTTCGTACGATTGAATAATTGAGATATGTATCATTTAATAAAAAACGTTCTGCATCAACTTTCGATCGGGCATAAACACTGAGCGGGTTTGGCTCATCTTCTTCCTTATAATTTCCTTTTTCTCCATCAAAAATGAAATCAGTTGAGAGTAATTGGAAATGAGCACCAATTTTTTTTGTTTGATTAAAAAGTTTTTCAGTGGCAGCTACATTTGTTTCAAAACACGCAACAGGATTAAGTTCGCATGCGTCAACGTTTGTAATTGCTGCGGTATGTATAATATGTGTTGGAAGGTAGGTTTTAAATACGATGGCTATTTCATCTTCAGAACAGATATCCATCGAAACATAGCGAGAATCATCGCAATCCGGGTTTCTGTTTTCTCCTTTGGACGTTGCAATAAATTCAATTTTTCTTTTTTTTAGCTGCCGAACAATTTTCTGACCTAATAGGCCGTTACTCCCAGTTATTAAAATTATCATTTTGAGTTAAATTAATTCAAAAATAGCATTAACGTTTTTAATTTGTTGGGCATTGCCAAGAACGAAAAGAGATGACTTTTCTTCAATTAGTGTGGTTTCTTCCGGGTTTATGATGAATGAACCTTCTTTTGTTTTAAATCCGACAACCGTAGCACCTGTTTGTTTTTTAATTTCTAACTCTCCGATTGTCCGCCCGCGGTATTTTTCAGGCAATTGTTCAAATGAAATACCCTCAATATTAGCTCCATGTTGCCCTTCTAATCTGATTTGATCTAAGAATTCAATTACTTCGGGTGTTGAAACAATTGAAGCCATATGTGTTCCACCAATTGAATCGGGCATAATTACATGCTTTGCTCCAGCCATTTTTATTTTTGCAACCGACGAACGTTGTGATGCCCGCGAAATAATTTGAAGACTAGGATTTATCGATTTTGCCGATAGAACGATAAACAAGTTGTCGGCGTCATTTGGAAGGCAAGCGATGAGTGTATGAGCTTTTCCAATATTTGCTTGATTTAAAACTTCATCCCGTGTGGCGTCACCAGTAATAAATGGAAATTCCGCCAATAGATTTTCTTTTCCTTGCGTTTTTTCTTCAAGAATTAGCACTTGAAACCCAGCTGTTTTTAAATCGTTTGCAACTTGTATCCCCACTCGCCCCATTCCGCAAACAACAATATGATTTTCCATAAGATTGATTTGATCCATTATTTTATACTTTTTAATTTCTCGCCCAAGTTCACCTGAAGCGATTAACGAAGTTATGGTGGAAATAAGATAAGCAAAAGTACCAAAAGTGCCTAAAATTAAAAACGCTGTAAACATTCTTCCAGCATTGCTAAGCGGGTGTGTTTCACCGAAGCCAACAGTGGTGATAGTTATAACAGTCATATAAAATGAGTCAAAAAACCCCCAATTTTCAATGAGCATGAACCCACTAATACCCACCAAAAAAATTACCAAGAGCACAAAGGCTACAATATAAAACCGTTTAAATATTTTCCAATGCGTCATAATTCCCAAATCGAACGATTGCGTTTCGCTTTCAATTGAAAATAATGCTTGTGCTCTAATATCCAAGCCATAATTAGATACAGAAGAACAGGAGAACCCAGCGCGATGAATGAGAAGTAGATGAATCCCAGTCTAACTTTTGTCGAACTAATTCCGAGTTTACGAGCCCACCATTCACATACTCCGTATGATTGCATTTCAAAAAAGAAGATCACCTTTTGAAAAAACCGTTTCATAGTTTAATTATTTTTTTCCCAACCGCACAATCCAAACATGCTTTCTTAATGCAAAATTGCTTATAAATTTCTAAAAGAGCTTGCGAATCAAACGCGTTTTTAGAGCGGATTCCAATATATTCCCATTTTCTGGTTAAATGATTTGATTCTTTTGGGATTATTTCTAAGAGGCGATTTGCTTTTTCCATTAATCGTAGGTTCCCCGTTTTATTTCCTTTCCAAAAAACAAATCGAACAACACAATTTATCAGAAAATTATAAAAAAGAAACCTACTGCTGATTTTAGCTTTTTTGAATTGTTGTTCTGCGTGCAATAATATCATAGAAGCGGGAAGGTCCCAAAAATGAAATTGATTATCAAAAACTTGTATAAAATTTATAAACTGGTTTAACCGATTTTTCGGATCAGAAACCAATCCTTTTCGTTTCCAAAGAAAGTTAGATAACACGGCATTTTTCTGTTTTTCGTCGAATTTTTTGAGTTCCTCTAGTGAAAAGGAATTTATGAGCTGTTCAAATGGTTGTTCATTCACAGATGTTCCGAATGCGCGCGCAGCAAGTTTTAAAAAGACAAAACAATCTGATTCCGAATGAGAAAAATATTTTTCGGATGTTTTCGATAATAGCCTACTTTCGACTGCTTGTATCTTCATCCTTTCTAGTTCAGCATGGTGCTTTTCATTGAAGAGTGATTCGCACGGAAAGTATTTGTTACTCTTAACTTTTAATTGGGTGTATTTTAGAAAGTGATTCGAATCGATGTGGTTTTTCAATTCAATTACAGGCAATATCCTTCCGGCGATAGTTACATCCATATCATGTTCATAAACAACATGGAGAATAACATTGTTGTATGCATTATCTAAATGATGTTTGTGTTTGTACCAGTCGGATGATTTAACGTGAATCTCAATAGATCCTACCCAAACCAATCCGTCTATTCGGGCTCTAGCCATAGTGAAGTCAGGCCCGCTTTCCAAGGCGTTGTATTCTCCTGTATGCAGAATTTCAATAGAATCGTTTTGGGTTGTATTTATTTGATGAAAAGAAAGCCTTTTTTTATTCCAAATAATATGTAAATAATGCTCGTTCACTATAAGTTGATTTATAATGAATTTACAAAAAAAAAGCGTTCAATTGAACGCTTTAAATGATTATCTCGGTAGAGGAGTTGTAAATTTAGTCCAACTCGGATCCGGAACTATTGTTGTTGTCGCTGGATCAAAGTCAACACTTGTGACTTTTGCAGTGGTGCGACGATTTATTTGATGAAGCTTTTCAAATTTCGCTTTATCTGACGTTTTAAATTGATTAATGTATTCCTCTGTCAACTCAACTTCTTTTCCTGTTTCATCTTTCCACATAGCTGGTTTTGACTCACCCTTTCCTTCCGGACGAATTCTTCTTGGATCAATCCCTTTTTGTTCTACCAAATATTTATAAACAGCTTTTGCTCTATTTTCAGATAAGACCTTATTATGAAGCTCTGTGTCTCGCGCATCTGTGTGAGAAAATAAATCAATGGTAACATTAGGGTTATCAGTTAATAGATCAGATAAAAACATTAGGGAGTCATTGGACATACACGTTGCATCATTTATAAATGACCATTGATCCAATGGATAACGAACTTCTGGTGTTCTAATTTCACCAATTGGAATAAGCGGAATTTCAACAATGAAGCTTTGGCTTTGGTCTAGACCTTTTGTTGTTATTTTTGCGCCCTTTTTATTTTCGTAATAACCTTGTTTAGAGGCCATAATTTGATAATCGTTTTCAACCGTAATATACCGAACACCCTTTCCTTTATCGGCCCATTTTTCTGTTTGACCTTTATTATTGGTTTTTCCTCCCCACTTCATATCCTTGCAAGTGGAGCAAGTTACATCAACTTGGGCATCTTGAATCCTAGAGTTTTTCTTTCCTACTTCGTAGACAACAACTCTTAAGTCAAATAAATCTGGAGGTGTAGAGAAGCTCCAAATATCCGGAGCATATTCTACGGTACTTCCCGCCTTTCTTTCTGAAGTAAAGAATCCTGATTTTCCGTCAAAATCACACATAGCGTAATCATTCCCTGGAGAGTTGAATGGGTATCCTTTATTTACCACGTTTTTCCACTTATTTTCAGTTGGAGAAACTCGTTCTGCTTCGAATATATCCATCCCACCGATACCTGGCCAACCATTACTAGCGAAGTATAACTGCCCTTTCGGCCCTAAGGATGGGAAAAGCTCATTCCCTGGAGAGTTGAATTCCGAACCCATATTTTTTGGAACGGTCTCCCAAGCCTTATTTTTCTTGTCATAGCCTATAAACCACAAATCCATTCCTCCAAAGCTTTTAGTTCCTCCGCTTTCTTGCATATCTGAAGCAAAAATTAGCATCATCCCGTCTTCAGTAATGCAAGGATGACCAACAGATATTGTGCTATCCGTTTTTAAGTTCATTTTTTCAACATTTTCAAAACTTTCAGCATTAACATCAGCCCGCCAAATATCACATCCGAGGTTTGCTTTTGCTGCATTCGGACAACGAGT
>JBEIKF010000117.1:0-5803 GCA_040379905.1 Crocinitomicaceae bacterium | reverse complement strand
ATTTAACGATAGCTGATTAGCATTACAAATATCATCTTGCAAGTAATTAACTACAATAGGAATTCGATCTATTCGTAAATTAATGGTGTAGGTTTGATTGCAACCTGGGTCTTGTGAATTTGCCGTAAAAGTATAATTGAGACTACCTGCCCCAACAGGAACGGGCATTGTTACGTTTTGCAAATTCGTTTGTCCATCTGTAAATCCAATAACATCATAGTTTCCAACATCATCGTTTTCGTATGCTTCCCAAGCTAAATTAATTGTTGAAGGAACGCTTGTTGGACATAAATAGTCATGGTCAAAGAAAAGTCCATTGGATGGAGAAAAATTGCCGTTTGGGGTTGTTAATGCATATGGACCGTTGTTATTGTTGTTGTATGCATAATTAAATCCGAATATCCCGAAAAGCGCAGGATTGTTATTCGAATAACCAAGTGAATTATCTGTGGCAGTGAACTCCCAAACGAAATCTGAATTACCACTTAAAAAACCGTCGCAGTCTTGGAAAAAGGCTGTTTGAACGGATGTTACAGTAACTCTTATTGTAGCTTGGCTCCAAACATTTAGTGCGAAAAATACAAAACAAATTAAGAAAATGTTCTTTCCAGCCATATTAGAGTTTTAAACTCAAAGCAGCATTGCGACAGGGTTTTCCATGTAGTTTTTAAACGTTTGAAGGAAAGAAGCACCCATCGCGCCATCAACAACTCTGTGATCGCAAGATAGTGTTACTTTCATTACATTTCCAGGGACAACATTACCGTTTTTCACAACCGGAACCTCATTGATGCCACCAACCGCAAGAATACAGCTGTCAGGTGGGTTGATGATTGCAGTAAAAGTCTCAATTCCAAACATTCCTAAGTTCGAAATGGTAAATGTATTTCCCTCCCAATCGCTTGGTTGTAGTTTTTTCTCTTTGGCACGTTTTGCGTAATCTTTCACTTCAGATGAAAGTTGCAGCAATCCTTTCGTATCTGCAAAGCGAATTACTGGAACCAAAAGACCCTCATCAACGGCAACGGCAACACCAATATGGACATGATCATTTCTTCTGATAAAATCTCCCATCCATGCGCTATTGACATTTGGATGTTGTTTCAAAGAAAGAGCTACAGCCTTTACAACCATATCATTGAACGAAACTTTGACGCCTTCCATGGCGTTCAATGTTTTTCTCGCGGCTATGGCATTGTCCATGTCGATGCTCAACGTCAAATAGAAATGGGGTGCCGTAAATTTACTTTCAGCTAATCGACGAGCAATTGTTTTGCGCATCTGACTTACCGTTTCATCATGGAAAGACTCCGTTCCAGATGGAGCTGCAGAAAATGTTCGCTCAGCTGGAGTGTATGGCGTGTAATGATCGACATCTCTTTTTACGATTCTTCCTCCATCACCAGTCCCAGCGACTGAACTGATATCAATTCCTTTTTCTTCTGCTAATTTTTTTGCAAGCGGAGAAGCAAATATTCTATCTGAACTCGAAACAACAGGAGCACTGACTTTTGTTGCTACTGGTGTGGATTCCTTAACTGGTTCAGGTTTCGGTACAACTGCCTCAACTATAGGAGTTTCCTGTTCCTTGGTTATTTCGGCAGCAGGAGCGGGTGCACCAGCCAATAATCCTGAAATATCTTCACCTTTTTCACCAATGATTGCAAGAATGGAATTTACCGGCGCGGCTTTTCCAGTTTCAACTCCAATGTGAAGTAAAACACCATCATAAAATGATTCGAATTCCATCGTAGCCTTATCGGTTTCGATTTCAGCTAGAATTTCACCTGCTTTAACAGCATCACCAATTTTCTTATTCCAAGCGGCCACAACTCCTTCTGTCATTGTGTCACTTAATTTGGGCATGTAAACTACTTCTGCCATGATAAATTAAAATTTTGTCTATTAGTATTCTTTGATGTAAGGATAATCTTGTTGCACATAAACGTCTTCATATAATTCATGTGGCTCTGGGTAAGGGGAGTTTTCGGCAAATTCTACGGATTCATCTACTTCTTTTTTAACCCAATTATTGATTTCTTCAATCTCTTTTTCCGTTAAGAATTTGTTTTCACGGATCACATTTAATACATGATCAATCGGATCTTGCTCAATCCAATCATTCACCTCGTCTTTTGTCCTATATTTTTGAGGATCAGACATCGAGTGACCTTTATAACGATAAGTGCGAATATCCAATAGGGTAGGGCCATCACCTCTTCTTGCGCGGCTTGCCGCTTCTTCAATCGCATCGTGTACGTCTTCAGGGCGCATACCATTGACAATTTTTGATGGCATTTCGTAGGAGAGTCCAATTTTTGACAAATCAGTTACATTGGTAGTTCTTTCTACTGAAGTTCCCATTGCGTAATTGTTATTTTCAATAATGAATATCACTGGAATTTTCCAAATCATTGCCATATTGAATGTTTCATGAAGTGCTCCTTGTCGAACAGCTCCATCTCCCATCGAAACAAATGCTACATTATCGGTCCCCATGTATTTTTCGGCAAAAGCAACCCCAGCTCCCATTGCAATTTGGGCCCCAACGATTCCATGGCCTCCCATGAAGTTTTTTTCTTTATCAAAAAAGTGCATTGATCCGCCTTTACCTTTTGAACATCCGGTCTTTCTACCATAAAGTTCTGCCATCAAAACGCGTGGATCAGTTCCAAGTGCAATTGGATGAGCGTGATCGCGGTATGCAGTCATGTGTTTATCTGTTGGACGACAGGTGCTTGCTGTTCCTGCGACAATTGCTTCTTGTCCGATATATAAGTGACAAAACCCTCCAAACTTTTGTTGGATATACAATTGACCTGTTTTCTCTTCGAATTTTCGAATCAAAAGCATGTCTTTATACCATTTAACATAGGTTTCCTTCGAAAATTTTAATTCTTTTTTTGAATTTTTCTTCGAACTTGATGATTTTTCAGTACTTGCTGTTTTAACTGGCATTTTTAGTATTTTAAACTTTGGCAAATATAAGAATGAAATTTAATTTCAAAACAAAACGTCATTTTTACACTAAGTATTTCTAATTTCTATTCAAATTTAATATATCCTCAATTTTATGAAGCGGAATTTCAACATTCGGGGCACCTGCTGCATAAGGTCCTATTTCATATGAGTTGTATACGAAAACAACATTTTTATCTGTGAAATAAAAATTTTCGTTAGCCTCTAATCTTCCCTCAATAAACCAGCCGGCATCCTGCAGATTTTCATTGGGTGAAAGACCAACACTTTTCCGAAAATAAGAGTCAACTAACGCGTTTAATTTCCTTTTGTTTTTAAAAACATCTTCAAGGGTTAATTTATTTCCATTTGTTTTGTCTACAAGGTAATGACTTTCATATCCATTACCATGAGCACCTCCTGTAAATGAATAAGTAAATGTTTCTAAATGTGCATAATTTGTTTTTGAGTCATCTATATGGATTGAATCCATTAAATTCCATGGCATGTATTCTTCATCCACAGTTGAAAAACTCTTTTTGAATTCCATTAAAATATCGGCAAAGTACTTTTTAGAAAGATTTGACGTGATTTTTTCTATCTCAGTCTCTTCAAATTCATTTTGAACAGATTTTGAAATCAACTCATTAACAGTTTTTAAATAAATCGGTGATTTTTCATCAAGTAAAAAATATTCAAAATAGATTTGAGAGGTTTCAGAAGTTTCACCTGCTGAAAGTGTTTTGGATACTCGTCCCTTAATGATTTCAGGAGCAAAAACTTCTTCTTCTACTTGTTTTCCAATTGAGTCTACAACATTTTCTGTATTTGAACTAACTTTTTCAACATCGTTTTTTCCTTCTCCACAGCTAAAGAGTATTGAAATAAAAAGGATAGATGTTATACTAATTACTCGCTTCATTTTTTGAAAGTTTAAGTGCTCGAAAAATCAATGCAATTCCCCAAATAACTAAAGGAATACTTAAAAGTTGACCCGTATTTAAAAACCAAACATCATCTCGAGCAGTTTGACCTAATTTGATGAATTCAACCATGAAACGAGCTCCAAAAATGAAAATTAGGAAGCACCCAAAAACGAAACCAGGTTGTTTCCATTTTTCTTTTTTCCAGTACAAAAAAAGTAAAATCAGGAAAGCGATAAAGTAGCAAATGGCCTCGTATAGTTGTGCTGGGTGACGAACCGGAATCATTTCCCACGGACAATCATACGGATACGCGCAATCATGATGTAAGAAACGAAAACCCCATGGAACAGCTGTAATATCACCTACCATTTCATGATTTACTAAATTGCCCAGTCGAATGAAAGTACCTCCAATTGCAATGGGAGCAGAAATTCGATCCAAAATCCAGATAAATGGTTTTTGAACTACCTTTTTTGAAAAAATGTAAAGTGAAATCAAAATAACCACGGCTGCCCCATGACTTGCAAGGCCTCCTTCCCAAATTTTGATGATGTCTTCAGGATGCGAGAAATAACCTCGTTCAACTAAAAATCCATTTTCGAAGCGATCAAAATATGGTCCGTAAAATAAAACATGCCCAAGTCTAGCTCCAACAATCGTCGCAATAACCATATAAGCAACAAGTTTATCTAGGACATCCTCTTTGATTCCCTCTTGCTTGAACATGCGTTTCACAACAAAATAACCGAGTACTAAACCAGATACAAATAAAAGTCCGTATAAGTTAGGCGTTCTGTATCCATCAATGATTTCTGAATCTACGGCCCAATTGATTGCTAAAAACACGATTAAATTTGATTTTTTTGTTCAATCAAAGATAATGGTTTTTCGTTATTAGGTTTGAATTTAAGTTTTTCAGATCTTCCTTTTTTGAAAATCTTGTTACTATTGTTCAGCCCCTTTCTTTGTTCTTTTTGCTCATCCTCAGGTAAATGAATCATTTCCAGACATTCATTTGAACAACAATTCTCCATTTCACTTTTGCATTTATCGCATTGAATAAAAAGCAAATGACATGCATCGTTTTTACAATTCGTATGTGTATCAGCAGGAGAACCACACTGGTGACAAACAGAAATTATATCCTCCGAAATTCGCTCGCCCCGACGTTCGTCAAAAACAAAATTCTTCCCGATAAATTTATTATCCAGTCCTTTTTCTTTGCAATCGTTTGCATATTTAATGATCCCACCTTCCAATTGATGCACGTTCTTAAAACCTCGGTGTTTGAACCAAGCTGAAGCCTTTTCGCAACGAATTCCGCCCGTGCAATACATTACGATATTTTTGTCTTCGTTTCCTTTTAAATAGGTTTCTTCGATGAAAGGTAATGACTCGCGAAATGTATCAACATCTGGCAATATTGCTCCTTTAAAATGTCCGACTTCTGATTCATAGTGATTTCTAAAATCGATCAAAATGGTTTTCGAATCATCGGTTAACTGATTGAATTCTTCCGCGTCCAAATGTTTTCCTTTGTTGGTGACGTCAAACGTTTGATCGTTCAGTCCATCTGCCAGAATTTTATCACGAACTTTAATTTTCAACTTCAAAAATGGAAACTCAGCTTCTGAATCATCTACAGCAAAGTTCAATCGAATTCCATCCAGGAATTCAATTTGATAAAGTTCTTCACGGAATTGACTTAGATTTTCCGTTGGAACGGCTATTTGAGCATTAATTCCTTCGTGAGCGACGTAAGTTCTACCCACAACATCTAATTTCGACCAAGAAAGAAAAAGATGATCTCTGAATAAGCGAGGATTGGCAATTTTAGCATATTGGTAAAATGAAATCGTCACAAATTTATGACCAACCTCACGCAAATGCATTTCCAACTCCTCCTTATTTAATGTATT
>JBEIKF010000116.1:0-5803 GCA_040379905.1 Crocinitomicaceae bacterium | reverse complement strand
TCGATCCAAAGCCATTTTTTCAAGGATTCGGAGTAAACGGAATTAATGACGTGGCAATCTTGGTCAATTTTCAAACTGTCTTTTGGTAAACAAGTCACAACTCTCGATTTAATGCCCATTGATAAATAACATTCATTCAAAACCAGTGCAAGACCACGGCAATTTAATCCTCTGCTTTCCTTTTTGCAAATCTCCAACATGCTCATGGCATTTTTTACCTCCGGATTTCCATTCATTCCATCGTGTGGAACTAAATCATGGATCCAGTGCATGAGATTTAAAATTTTTAATACATCTGTTCCTTGTCCGGCTATGCTGTCAAGATTGAAGCCTTTGCGCAATGCCACCAGATTGGGATTATCGCTTGCTTGATAAGAGAATTTTGGAATCGGTCTGTTATCTGAAAGATTGTATTTTCCTGCCCTTTTTAGGATACTAAGATAATCTCCAGTTTGTTTGAGTTTTTTATTGAGTACAGCAAAATCTTTTTCTTTTCTAATATTGTCTAAGTCTGTGTCAGTCTGCACATGTCCATAATCATTATAACCTGCGTCTATTGCCTTCCTAAAATAAGTTAACGCTGAGGACTTATTGTTTAAAAGCGAATAAATACAAGTTAAATTATAGTAAATGTTACCAAGCAAATAAGTGTATTGTTTCTTGTCATCCGCAGGTAATTTTTCATAAATTACGAGATATTCATTGAGTAAGGAATTAAATGACTTGGTATCCCTACTTTCATACGATTTATTGAATCCATCTCCTTTTTGGTTAATAAATTCCTCCATTTGCTGAGTTGGCGTAGTTTGAGCGATTAGCAGTTGTGAACTAAAAAATACTGCGATAAAAAGGATTATTTGTTTTTTCATTTTTGTGCTTGTTTTAAATTATTAACTGTTTGATTATAAATTGATAGCTTAACGGACAATTACTTTTCCTAAAGCTGTTTCCATTACTATTTTAAATTTCCCATTGCCAAAGGTTAATTGACTACCTACTTTTTTCTTAAGTTCAGGTCGATCTACTTTTACCTTCCCTAAACTTGTGCTTAAATCTAATCTCAACTCAGATAGTGGATTGCTCAATTGAACGTCGATATCTCCCAGACTGCTCTCTAATTTACAGTCATCTTTTACGGTTATATTCTTTCCGGATACATCACCAAGCGAGGTGAAACAGCTTATTTTACCCGATAAATTGCTGATAATAATGTCTCCTAAATCCGTTTTTAAAT
This sequence comes from Crocinitomicaceae bacterium, assembly GCA_040379905.1. Taxonomy (GTDB): domain Bacteria; phylum Bacteroidota; class Bacteroidia; order Flavobacteriales_D; family Crocinitomicaceae; genus UBA952. The sequence continues at coordinate 4,569 of JBEIKF010000116.1, read as the reverse complement.
CAAGTGTGCCCGACGTATTTTTTGCACTTATATCTCCAAGGGCAGTGTGAAGAGTCGTGTTTTTGTTTTTCAATCCATTGGCATCGATATCGCCTAAATCTGAATCCATTTTCACATCGACGTTATCCGGAACATAAAATTCCATCTTACTAGTTTCAGAAAGCACACTGACACCATTGAAATTCTGATCTTTTCTTTGCAAATGAATCGTCAGAACGGAATCTTTCAGCACATAGTTTAATTCACAATTCCCTTCCTTTTTGCGTGAGAAAACTCCTTTTGCCTTTAGCTGATAGTTGTACTTCATGGAAATGTCTGTTCGATTACTTCCACTAACCAAAATATCACTTTTATCCCCTTTGAAAACTAGTGATTTCACCCCATTAAAAAGTGTATCGACACGTAAACTGTCATTAGTAGAAAACCAAGATCCGGCATTAGATTGAATACTTGTTTTTGTTGAATTTTGTGAAGGGAAAATGGGATCTAGTCGAACGAATGAATGAGCAGGATTTATTTCCGCAAAAGGTAAAGTCACAAGTCCTTCATTGATCCACGGTTGAATGAAAGCTTTTTCAAGGAAACGATTATTTTCAACGGGGAGCTGATTGGGTTGAATAGTTGGATTAGGGGAATTAGTCGAAGAATCTACCATTGCAGCTTGCTTGTCCTTTTTTTGTTTTGGAGCAATGTTTGGCTCTTTATTTCCGGACATAAATAGAATTCCGGTTACAATAATTGTGGCAATTGAACTCATGATAAAGAAGTTTTTTTGAATGATAATTTTACTAGTTGATTTTGGAACAGCAACCTGAGCAGAGGCTTCAATCCAAGAGGTAACATCAGAAACGCTCGTAGCCGTTTTCTCGGTTCTTAATGTTTCAAATAGGTGATTTAATTTTTCTTCAGATTTCATAATACACCGTTTTTAATTTCAAGTGACTGCATAAGCGCCAACAATTGCTTTCTACCTCTGCTCAGGCGTTGCTTTACGGCAGATTCACTTGAGTTTTGAATACCCATGATTTCTTTTATCGAAAACCCCGAAATTTCAAATAGAATGATGCACTCACTTGTTACTTGATCCAGTTCTTGCAAGCATTTGTACAAATCATTGATTTCGAATTGTTGTTCAATCGAATTATTCCCGTTTTGAGAATGCTCGTAATTTTCTTTCAACTGATTAACATATTCTGGTCGTTTCTTCTTTCGGTGATTGGCTAATATTCGCGTAGCCGTTCCAAACAAAAAGTGAAGAAATGCATCCGTAGATTTGAGTTCATCAAACTTCTCAAACGCAACAACCAAGGTGTCGTGCATGATGTCTTTGAAATGAAATTCTCCGTAAACACGCGTTTTGCAGTAGCGCTCAAACCGTTCATGAACCGGTTCGTATACTTGCATAAAACGTTCTTGTTTGGTTAATTCCATTTTAATTACACTCGGGATTTGGTAGTAAGTGTCTTAACGATGAAAAAGGTGACATTACTGAAATAATATTTGGAAGCGCCACCGTTCAAAATTAGATAAAAGCGTCAGAAGAAGCGCTGAACCAAGCCTCGTGCAAATCAGAAGTTGTATCTAACAAATGGTCCTGTATTAAAATCTAAATTCCTTGAATCAAAGTTTTGAGTCATGTCAATACCAATTCCAAATTGAATTTTTTCTTTGTAATCGGCACCAATTCTTATGATTTGAGCTGCTTCAACTGGGTCTATTGAAAAAATTATTTGCGAAGATAACCCCCAATTTTTACTCAATTTTGGAATAAATCCAATGAGTCCCAAAACACTCGGAGCAACCTGCCTTTCAACATAACCAATTGTGGGGTACATTTGAATAAAAAAGTCTTCCTTTTTGTTCATGTATGAAAGACTTAATCCAATCGCTGGTATAAACAATTCACCGTAAAATCCACCTCCTGCCGAAAGTCCAAGCCAAGGGTTGAATTGATAAGTAAGCTGCCCCTCGATGGATACTGTGTTTAGTGCTTTGTCTTTGTAGTTTACTGTAAAGCGGTTAAGATTGAAAAAGTTCCATTTTCCAGAACTATCCAAATCTTTATCGAAATAGTTTATGTAATGTGTGTATTTGTTTCCCCCCAATATTTCAACAGCACCTTGAGCGCAAATATGATTTGTAACTAATAGTAAAAAGGCTACTAAAATCGTTTTTTTCATTTGATACAAATTTTGAGTGTTTTTTCTGATTAAGAATAGACTGACAATCTTTTATATTTAGTGCGTTGAAGTTACTTTTAGACCAATTACACCAGTGATTATTAGAAGAATGAAGCCAATACGGAGTAGACTCGTTGGCTCCTTAAAAAATAGCATACCAATTAAAACCGTTCCAATTGCGCCAATACTTGTGTAAATAGCATAAGCAGTTCCTATGGGAATTTCTTTAAGTGCTAGTTGCAAAAAATAAAAACTTGTTGTGATACTCACATATAAAATAATAGTCCAAACTATATTTTTGTGATTGTCCATTTGTTTAAGACCAATTGTCCAACCAATTTCAAATATACCTGCTAAGAGAAGATAAAACCAATTCATAATTTTAAAGTTTTTAGGCGTTTTGAATAGAAATTTTTTCGGTTTGAGCCAATGATTGACAAGTCAAAATAAATCCATCATTTATATCTGACTCTGAAAGCACTTGATTGTTTAGCATTTTTACATTGCCTTCAATGCATTTCATTTTGCACATTCCACAAAGTCCGTTTTTGCAAGAAAAAGGCAAGGGTATGTTTTGGTTTAATGCACTTTGTAAAATGGTTTTCCCTTCCTCCGTCTCGAATTCATAGGATTGACCAAAAACTTGAGCTGAAACTTGTGCTTTTTGTGAAGCGTTTTCGCTAGTTTGCTCTTTGATTAGAAATAACTCTCGTTCAGAAAAGCTAAGAGAATGAAAGGCTTGGTTAGATTTTTTACTATTTTTTCGTTCAAAGATTTGTTCGTGGCGAGTTTCATAATCTTTAAATTCTGTACCCATCCATTTGTCCCACCATGTAAAATATAAAGCATAATTGCCGTTAAACAATTGGTGGTGCATATTGTGGTGAGTAGATGCAGTTTTGAATTTCAATAGTGGAAATTTTACCCAACCCTTAGGATAGACTTCATAGCCTAAATGGCCTAAAACATTGTTTAGCATGGAGAAGATTTGCCAGGTAATTAATACTCCAAAATTCAGTGGAAGTAAAAACGGTAAAACAAAGCCTATAAAGTATTCAACTACAGCTTCCGTAGGATGAAAAGCAAAAGCAGTTAGTGGCGATGGGTCGGTACTTTCGTGATGTACCTTGTGAAAAATTTTATAAAACCTTGGCATGTGCATAGCCCTGTGACTCCAATAGAAAAACATATCATCTAGAAAAAGTACAATGAAAAAACTAAGCCCTAACCACAAATAGCCATATTTGCTGATATCGAAATAGACTTGAGTGTATCCTTTGCTTTCTAAGTAAAGAATAAAAACATCCATTATTGCGAAAACAAAAAATGTAACTACCGAAAAGCCAAGGTCGTGTTTGAAATGCTGCAGCTTTGCTCTTTCAGTTTCCTGAATTCTTATTTTTTTAAAATACTTTTTGCCTACTATCCAAAAAATGATAAAGAAAGGAAAAGCAAATGCTGAATACCAACTTAACTGTTCGATATATGCATCGATGAAGTTTTCAAAAAAGGGAGTTACGTTCATATTACTTCAATTTTGCAGGGCTTAATAGTTTCGCTGCAAAATTGAGAAGTATACTAATGAATACTTTTGATGTAAATCAAAAAATGGTTAGATTTTACCTGCCCTGATCCTACTGAGTGTTTCTTGAGTAATGTTTAGGTAGGACGCTATATTACCAAGACTAATTCGGTTTGTAATATCTGGATATAGGCTTAACAATTTTTGGTAACGTTGCTTTGCATCCAGGAATTGCAAATCGGTAAGTCTGTCTTCAATTTGTGCTATGTAATACAACTCCACCAACTTAATATACCAAAGTGAAAATGCATGGTGTTTTTGTATCAAGGTTTGCAGTGAAGTATATTCAATGGCATACATTTCACTATCTTCCAATAGTTGAATACTTTCTTCAGATGGTTCCTTTTTTACAAGACTCGAAGTGTCTGCAATTACTTGTCTATCCATGCTAAACCATGTATTCATTTCTTTCCCTTGTTCATTCGTGTAATAATATCTTACAGCACCCTTTGTCATAAACCAAATGTGCTTGCAAGGTTTACCCGGTTTAAGTAAGAAATGGTTTTTGGGATATTCCAAATGTTTAAAATTTCCAAGAACGTCATCCAATACTTCTTGAGGTAAAAAATAAATGGATTGTATGATCTCTTCTAATTTAACTTGCATGATTTTAATAGGGATTAAGCAAAAATGCTGTCAGTGGGTATTCGTTTCTTAAGTTACATTCGGTCATAAATAGGTCGCGGAATGAGCTTTAAAAGCATAGCAATCAAACGCCATCTTTTTGTGACGTAAACCACCTTCTTTTTTCTGACAATAGCATTATACATCTGATTGACAGCTTTTTCGAGAGGCATTACCCAAAAC
>JBEIKF010000115.1:0-5808 GCA_040379905.1 Crocinitomicaceae bacterium | reverse complement strand
TCAAAAATTCTTCAAAAAAGATGATGAAGAAATTTTTGTGATTACTTTCGAAGAAAAGAAGAAGAAATAGGTATTATACCAATTTTGCGATTTGGGAAATAAAAAGATAAGATTTGTTCAAAATTATAACCGTATTTAGCCATACCCATCGCCCCCTCTTGACATAATCCAACACCATGTCCAAATCCCTTACCCTGAAGAACCAAGAAATCTCCTTCTTTTTTACAACTGAAAAAAGTTGATTTCAATTTAAAGGCTTCCCTCAAATCTCTCAATGGTATTCCATAAACAGGATTAATGTAAAAGGCTTTCCGTTCATTCTGTTCAAAATTCACAGCGTGAGAATAACTCAATGAGTCCCAAGATGGGAAGTTGTATTTGCTTTCTAAAAAAGAAAACCAATCTTTCAATGGTATTTTTTTGGTCCAATTTGTTTGATAAGTGTGAATGCAAAACGTATCCCTAAAACTTGAAAACCCTTCCATTTTTTGATTCCAGACAAAGTCTGGCTCACAGGTTTGCCCCCCGCAATTCGCATGAAAAAAAGTTGATGCCAATTGATTAGAAGAATCAAACAAAACAATTTGTCTAGTGTATTTCACAGCAGTATCAATTAAACTCGATTGATTTCTTTTATGCAAATAGGCTTGACAATGTGTTCCATCACAAAGATTAAATCCTGAGGATTGATGTTTGTTCCAATACTTTACAGCATAGGTTCTGCTTATAATCGCTTGTACCTTATAGTATTCAGTTTTTTGCCCTGGTCCTGCCTCTGATTCAACAACTCCTTCCAAATAATGCTCAATGTCAATTTCGTTTACCACATCCAAAAATCCGTTTTTTGCGCCAACGACGAAATCACCTTCATATAATCTCGACTTCAAATTTGGTTTGGTTGGTTTGATTTCCAAAAAATTTTCATTCTTTTCAGATATAAAAGCAAGATTCAAGTAACGATTAACGAAATTCCCATTTATCAATACGTCGATTAAATTATTATTGATTTTCATTTCAATAATATCTGCCGCTGATGCTTTGTAAATTAAATTTGTGTCCGAAAAAATGAAATAATTTCCGTTTTTAGCAGTCAATCTTGTAGAACTAATTTTTTGAGAGTTAAACAAGCCTATTCTCATCTGTTGTCCCTTGATAACACAACAAAATAATAAGCAACAAAAAGTAAAATAAAACCTATTCATCTCTAATTGCCACTACCAAATTCGAACCAAATTTTTTCTGCGACTCTTCTTGAAGAACCATTTTGGCCCAATAATTCTATCAATTGATTGTAATCAGTAAGCATTTTTTCTCGCTTTTTAGAATCATTTTGAATTAAATAGAGTTCATTCATTATTTGTTCAGAATTACAGTCTGTTTGAATAAGTTCACGAACAACTTCTCTGCCAAGAATTAAATTGACCAGAGAAATGTATTTGATCTTTACAAGCATCCTTGCGATCAAATATGACATTCTTGAGCTTTTGTAACATACAACTTGCGGAACTCGAAACAACGCGGTTTCGAGCGTCGCTGTGCCCGAGGTAACAATAGCCATTTCAGCACTATTCAATAATTTATAAGTTTCGTTCTCAACAAATCGAACATTTTTCGAAACGTATTTCAAATAATAACTCATTGGTAAATTTGGTGCACAAGCAACCACCGTTTCGAACTGAGGAAAATGTTTGGCCGCTTCGAGCATAATGGGCAGTTTTCTTTCTATCTCCTGTTTTCTGCTTCCGGGAAGAATTGCTAGTATTGGTTTTTCCGATGTTAGCTTATTGTTTGTCGATTCATTAAACCGGGTTATTTCATCAAGTAATGGATGCCCGCAATATTCTACATCAACCTCAAATTTTCTATAAAAATCAGGCTCAAAAGGGAGTATGGCATACATTTTCGTGACATTTTTCTTAATCTGATAAATCCGAGATTGCTTCCATGCCCAAATTTGAGGAGAGATGTAATAAGCTACTGGAATACCTTCCTTTTTGGCCCACTTTGCAATCCTTAAATTAAACCCTGGGTAATCCACAAGAATCAAAAAATCAGGTTTAAACTCTAAAATTTGCCTTTTACAAGATTTAAAATTTCTTAAAATGGTTGCCAAATTCAAAAGTACTTCCTTGAATCCCATAAAAGCCAATTCAGAAATATGCTTTTTAATTTGAACACCTTCAGTCCGCATACGATCACCACCCCAACCTACAATATTTAGATCTTTTTGAATTAAATTAATTTCGTGAATTAAGTTTGCAGCGTGCAAATCACCTGATGCTTCTCCCGAAATAACAAAAATTCTTTTTTTTGAATTCACTTAATGATATTAATGTAAATCATATACGGCGCATACAACAATAAGCCAATGATTATGCCTTTGGTAAATTCATATTTCTCACGATTTAAAAAAATATAAAACCAAATCAAATCTGAGATCATGGCCAATGATAAATATTTACTTTGGAACTCAGGATAATTTTTGAACTGTGACCAAAAGTACTCAAAACTAGCAGCTGAAGAAATAGACATTATCAATAATACGATTGGCAAAAAAACTATGGGTGAGGTAAAACCTATTAACAAACCAAGTGAATTTTCTCTATTCCAATTAAGTTTCATAATTTCCAATTTTCAAAGTGAGTTATTTTATCGTATGAAGTCAAATCAAATAAAGTAGGAACTACGCTTACATATCCTTCCTTAAGAGCATGTAAATCCGTATCTGGTCTTTTATCAACATCAGAAAATTCACCAGACAACCAAAAATACGTTCTACCGAATTGATCCTTCCTTTTATCAAAGTGATCAGCCCAAAATGCATGTGCTTGCTTACAAATTTTAAAACCCTTAATTTCAGATTCTTTCAGTTTAGGAACGTTTACATTCAAGCATACACCTTTTGGAAATTCCATATTCAATGCTTTTTCAATTAATCTTGAAGCGAAGTGCTTAGTTGCCGAAAAATCAGCTTCCGGCTCATAATCAGCAAGGGAAAATCCGATTGAGGAAATCCCTTCCATTGCGCCTTCGATAGCGGCAGACATTGTCCCTGAATATAACACATTCGTGGAAGAATTTTCACCATGATTAATTCCAGACAGGATAAGATCTGGTTTTCGCCCTAAAACTTCATAAATAGCCAATTTCACGCAATCTACTGGTGTTCCTGAACAAGAATACGCTTCAATATTACCAAACAATTCGACCTTGTTTAATCGTAGTGGATGATTTATGGTAATGGCATGACCCATTCCTGATTGAGGCTTATCAGGAGCGACGACGACTACCCTACCAAAATCAGACGCAACCTCAGCTAACGCGTGGATTCCTTTGGCAGAAACACTGTCATCATTGGTAACTAAAATTAATTTATTCTTATTCAAAGTTGAAAATAGCAATTCAAAATTAATTTAAAATAACACATTAATTTTTACTTTTATGTTTACATATGAACAATTTGAAATTAATAACAGAAAATCAAAAATTAGCTTTTTGTTTGGTTACAGTTGCGCCAATTAGAAGCGAAGCAAGTGATAGCTCAGAAATTGTATCTCAACTTCTTTTTGGGGAACCAGTAGAAATTCTAAAGTTCCATGAAACATGGATTAATATAAGAACAATAATGGATGGTTACGAGGGTCATGTTGATATTAAACATCTTCTTCCTTTAACTAATAAAGAATTCAAAAATTGGTTGAACGATTTTTCATATCAGGAGGAATTTACCAAATCAATTACTACAGCTTGGGGAAAACAATTAACTTCAAGAGGAAGTTTCATTTCAAGTGAATCAACATTTAAAATTGGGGATTTTGCTTTTTCTCAAAATGTGGAAGAACGCAAATTCAATACTTCACTCGTAGAATCAGCCAAAGAGTTAGTCAATGTGCCATATTTATGGGGCGGAAAAAGTGTTTTTGGAATCGATTGTTCTGGCTTTGTTCAACTGATTTTTAGATTGCATAATTTTAATCTTCCTCGAGATGCATATCAACAAGCTGAAATTGGAGAAACTATTGAATTTATTAATTCTCAGCCTGGCGACCTCGCTTATTTCATCAACAAAAAAGGAAAAATAATTCACGTTGGACTTGTGATCGAAAATTCGAAAATAATTCATGCCTCCGGAAGAGTTCGCATTGATAATCTCACAGCATCAGGTATTTTTAATACCGATTACAACAAAGAAACTCATCAACTTCATTTTATAAGGAGAGTTTCGAACCAAATGCAATAATTGATGTTTCACTGTTGATTGCACATTTTTTTAGATATTTGCATTGAAAACCCAACTTATGAAATAAGCTGTATTGAGATTCGTCATAAACAAGAATGAATTCAATCGGCAATTCCATATAAAGACAATTAAACACCTATGAAAATACTTATTACAGGCGGAGCAGGATTTATCGGAAGTAATCTGGCAAAAAGATTAGTTCAAGACAATCACGAAGTTGTTGTCTTAGACTCTCTTTTACGAGGCAACAAATTAGACAAAGAAACATATGCCAAAATTAAATTTATCAAAGGAGATGTTCGTAGTCGCCAACTTGTTATGGATGCGTCTCAAGGATGTGATGTGATTTATCACTTTGCAGCTGTTTTGGGAGTTGATATTGTTGCTGACAATCCTGTAGAAACAATGGATGTGGAAGTTATTGGAACAAGAAACGTTATTGAAGCTGCAGAAGCGAACAATGTAAAACATATTCTATACGCATCAACTAGTGGTATTTACAGTCACTCTGCAATTGTAAAGAACGCTTTGACCGAGGAAGTTTTGGTTGACCCGCGCACTTCTTATGCCATGGCAAAACGATACAATGAAATTTACCTTGCTTCTCATCACGAAGAAAAAGGCATCAATGTCATTTCACTTCGTTTCTTCAACGTTTATGGATGGAATCAAGATAATCGCATGGTGGTTCCTCGTTTCTTTGAACAAGCCATTGCAAACGAACCGATAACCGTCTTCGGTTCAGGGAATCAAACACGTGACTTCACATACATTGATGATACGGTTGAGGCTTGTGTCAAATTGATGGGCATTAAAGGGTGTCACATCATCAATATAGCAAACGAAGCTGAATGGTGCATTACGGATTTAGCAAATGAGATTAAATCAATAACAAATTCCCAATCGGAAATAATATATATTGAAGCTCCAAAAAAACGATACGATTACGAAGTTGAACGTCGTGTTGGAAGTTCTCAAAAACTAAAAGAACTTGCAAACTACAAACCCCTAACAATTTTAAGAACTGGTTTAGAAAAAATTTATTCCACCAATTACGGAAAATAAACATATTTACGATGATAAAGGACGCACGTATTTTTGAATTAATAGAACAAGAAAAAAATCGCCAATTACATGGTATTGAATTGATTGCTTCTGAAAATTTTGTAAGCGAGCAGGTAATGCAAGCAATGGGTAGTGTTCTAACAAACAAATATGCGGAAGGACTCCCAGGAAAGCGTTACTATGGTGGTTGTGAAGTAGTGGATCAAGTGGAACAATTAGCTATTGATCGTCTGTGCGAATTATTTGGAGCGACGTGGGCAAACGTGCAACCGCACTCTGGAGCGCAAGCAAATGCCGCTGTATTTTTAGCTTGTCTTCAACCTGGTGATGCTATTTTAGGTTTTGATCTTTCCCACGGAGGACATTTAACACATGGATCGCCTGTAAATTTTTCTGGGAAGCTTTACAAACCAAACTTTTATGGTGTTTCAAAAGAAACTGGATTAATTGATTACGATGCCTTGGAGGCAAAAGCACGAGAAGTTAAGCCGAAAATGATTATT
>JBEIKF010000114.1:0-5864 GCA_040379905.1 Crocinitomicaceae bacterium | reverse complement strand
TGATGAATAAAGCGCTTTTTGTTATCGATACCTTACACTCGGTTGGAAATAAATTTGGGGTAGTTTACGACACGATGAATCTTACGAAAGTAGAAGGTAGCCTTGCGTATCAGTTGAATGAAAAAATCAAAATAGATGCAATCGCCCGATATTTTTCTTACGAGACTAAAAATCAAGCATTTGCTTGGAACCTACCAAATTTCCAGTTTTTGTTGAGAGGCTCTTACAATCTGTACGATAAGTTTTTAGTAAATCTTGATGCGAATCTCGAAGGAGGAAGAAAGGCGTTAGTATATGCACCAGGGAAAAATGTATTTGAAGAAAACAACCAATACTATCAAAATTTAGGATTCATTGCCGACGTCAATCTTGGATTGGAATACCGCTACAACAAACGAATTTCAGCTTTCTTACAAGTAAACAATTTAGCAAGTCAGCGCTATTACCGTTGGTACAATTACCCTGTTCAACCAATCCAAGTGATGGGGGGAATTACCGCTCGATTCTAATTTATATGTTTGAAACAGAAGCCATATTCCTTCATAAGAAAGGAAAACCTGAAAATGCATTTGAACTCAGAAAAACGACATTACGCTCGTTAGAAAATGAGGAGGTTTTAATTGAGAGCGAAGCATTTGGATTGAATTATGCAGATGTAATGGCTCGCAATGGTCTTTATCGTGAAGCACCTCCATTTCCCTGTGTGATTGGTTATGAAGTTGTAGGTAAAATCATTCAGGTTGGCTCAAGCGCTGATTCAAATTTAGTTGGTAAGCGTGTCTTGGGATTCTGTCGTTTCGGTGGTTATGGTAAACACGTAATCACAAAACACTACGCAGTTGTTGAAATTGGTGAAGTCCCTTTTGAAACCGCTTTGGCTTTATGCACACAAGCCGTTACCGCTTACTATATGTCCGACGTTTTAGCGCCCATCCAAAAGGGAGATAATGTCCTCGTTCACGCAGCAGCAGGCGGGGTTGGAAGTATTCTTATTCAATTGTGCAAGCGAAGAGGAGCAACTGTAATTGCTAAAGTTGGAAGCGATAAGAAAATAGATGCTGTTTTGGGGCTCGGGGCAGATTATGCTGTGAACTACAATAAAGTGGGTTACGCCGAGGAGATAAAACGAATTCTAAAAGGAGATCGCCTTGATGCCAGTTTCAATCCTGTAGCGGGATCAACTATGAAAAAAGACTTGTCATTACTTGGATCAGGCGGACGTTTATTCCTTTTTGGTGGTTCGGAAATGGTTGGAGCGAAGTTTGGAATCTTCTCAACGCTCAATTTTCTGAGAAAAATGGGGCTATTGCTACCCATAAAATTAATGATGCTTTCCAAGAACATTCTTGGGGTGAATATGCTGAAAATCGCAGACAATCGACCACGTACTATTCAAAATTGCTTAACGGAAGTTGTAGACTTATATCAAAAAGGCGAATTGAAAGTAATTTCAGGAGGTTGTTTTGAGTTTTCTGAAATTGCGAAAGCACATCAATTATTGGAAGAAGGTCAATCGATGGGTAAAATATCCGTTAAGTGGTAATCTGTCGATTTAGAATTCCTGATTTTTTCACTTTAACAATCCCTAGATAAAAGAAAATAATTCCCGCCGTTAATAACAAATGGGACAAGTCGTTCTTATCAAACCATTGAGCTGGGTTGATTTTCATCAAAAAAACGAAAGCACTCGGAACCATAATGATTACACCGATTACAATTTGTTTGAATGCACTTTCTTTTTTGTAAAATTGATATCCAAGGACGCCTGCACTGAGGGAAACTCCCAATATTGTGTTGAAGGCGATTGGTAAAAATGGAAGCTTTGGTTTTTCATCAATTGGAACTGTAAAACAAATCCAGATGAATATCACATAAACCAAAACCATCTTGGATAAAGCCAACAACTTGAACGTCCTCTTTCGATTTAAATCAGTTATCAACGAAATCATTGCCAATTCGATGAAATAGATGATTGGTATTCCTGTTACCCAATTCGGGACTTTTCCCAACGCTCCAAAATAATGATAAAAGCCATGTCCAAAAGCACCTAGAAAAGCACTGATTCCATATAGCATAAAAAAAGCAATCCACCATTTTTCGAATTCACTTTTCCCATATTTACGAATTAATAGAATCCCTAAAATAATTCCAACAATTGACATAACAAGATCTGAAATAACGCCGTTTGGTTCTTGAATGATCAATCCAAAAAGTTCAATTTCCAGTTTATCAAAATCTTGTCCAATTAACATAGGGCAAAGGTAGGGCAATTCAAGAGGAGAAAACCAAACATTTTACAAAAACAAAAAAATATGCAGATGTAATTACTATTTTTGAATGAAGATGCAAAAATCTGTAATCATAACCGCCGGTGGAATTGGTAAACGAATGGGAAGCGAGTTACCAAAGCAATTTTTAGTGCTGGGAGGAAAACCCGTTCTGGTTCATACGCTGGAATTGTTTTTTAAATACGATCCAACCATTGAGATTATTCTAACACTGCCAAACGACTGGCGAGGATATTGGGAAACAGTCATTGATAAATATTATTGTCGCGTGCCCCACATCGTCGTAAATGGTGGCGAAGAACGTTACCATTCCATTCAAAATGCTCTGAAGCAATGTTCAGGTTCATTTATCGCTGTGCACGATGGTGTTCGTCCTTTTGTCAGTTTTGAAACGCTAGAGCGCTGTTTTTCAGCATTGAATCAACATGAGGCAGTTGTTCCTGTGCTCAAGTTAAAGGAATCAATTCGACAGTCGAGTGAAAATTCAACCAATGCTGTTGATAGGTCTAATTATTGTTTGGTACATACACCACAATGTTTCCGAGCAGAAGCACTTCACAAAGCCTATGAGCAGAGTTACCACGATAAAGTAACTGATGATGCGTGTCTTGTGGAGGAAATTGGATATACCATTCATCTTGTAGAAAGCAATGAGGAAAACATGAAACTTACAACCCCCTTTGATTTTTTAATTGCAGAAACAATCATTCAACAAATTAAAAAATGATCGCTCCACCACCACTTAAAAAAGGAGACTTGATTTACATAACGGCTCCCGCAAAAGCGATTGATGAATCACCCGTTTTTTACACGCGTGATTTTTTCATTAAGCAAGGGTTCCGAGTTGAAATAAGCAAACATTGTTTTGGTCAATACAACTACTTTTCGGGAACAGATGAAGAACGAATGACGGACTTACAATACGGCATCGATCATCCTGAGGTAAAAGCCATTATTTGCGCCAGAGGCGGTTACGGCTGCGTTCGCATACTAGATGGAATTCGATGGGCAAATATGCTTAGAGAACCAAAATGGCTCATTGGTTTCAGTGATATCACCGTGTTTCATCATCGGCTATATAATCTTGGTGTGCAATGCATTCACGGAACAATGTCGTTGAATTTTGAGAAGAACTCACCTGAAACGTTTGAAACCTTGCTGGCTGCATTGACAGGAAAATCATACCAAATCAAAAGTCCGAACAATAGCAATAACAAACAAGGCACAGTAAGTGGAAAACTGATTGGTGGAAATTTAAGTATTGTTTATAGTTTAATTGGTACGGACGACGCTTACGATTTCGAAAATGGGATTTTGTTTTTAGAGGATTTAGCGGAACATTATTACCATTTGGACCGGATGTTTTTCGCTTTGAAAAAATGCGGCGCTTTGGATAAAATAAAAGGATTAGTTATTGGTGGCATGACCGAATTGGAAGATACTACGATTCCTTTTGGAATGACAGTTGAAGAGATCGTCTTACAGCATTTTACGTTTAAAAAGATTCCGATTTGTTTCGACTTTCCAGCGGGCCATATCGACGACAACCGAGCGTTGATTTTCGGAAAAGAGGTTGAAATGAGCGTTGATGAAAACGGTGGCTCCTTGATTTTTGGTTGATTCTAAATAATGGCTCTTACGCGCATTAAAATTTCACCCATTGTATTTTGACCTTTGATTGGTTGATTAGGATTATTGGGGTCTCGCTGTGCGCCCCAAAACAAATCGTTCACTTTATTTCTGTTCGTTGCGTCCTCATAAATATGATTTGGATCAGTGGCTTTTAAAAGCTTGGCGATATCGGGATGTTGTTGAAACTTCAATAACACGCACATTTCCATATTCAAAACGTCTTGAGGCGACATGGCACTAACCACCCTGTGAACAATATTCACTGAACTTTTTGCAACTAATTTCGCGCCCATCGGACTTTTTTGTTCGCGGATTTGTTCAATAATCAACGGATCGGCATACCTCAGCGACTGAAACAAAGCTTCACTCGTTCGCCAAGTCTTTCCGGCATACTGAATTGGATATGGAGCCATATTTCCCATCCAGCCGTATGGTTCTGCAACTTTTTTAAACCAGATGGGCATTGGATTATAAATCAAAAGCGTTTCTAATGAAAAGAAAATGAGGTCCAGAAAATGATGCGTCCCAGCACTCAGCACGATAGAACGGAGCTTGTTTTAAACCTATATTAGGATAGATCCCATTTAACGCATTAGGTAATGGTAACCAGTTTATTAAAGTAGGTGGCAACAATGCAGGGCTAACTAATGGTGCAATAAAATAGTTTGGGGTTGCATAAATAGAAAAACAAGGGTTTAAAGTTAGAATTCCATTAGCGATTTGATGCGTCAGGTAATGATGTGTGATAGGAGAGCCACTAAATGCAACAATCGGTTTTTTTTCATTATGACAAGTTAATTTGCACAATGCCGTCAATATAGGATCTAAATAATTTGAATAAAAAAAGTTAGTTATCCCTAAATCATTCATTTTTTTTCTAATTGAGCTCGTAAAAGTTATCGCAAATGGAAATAAGTCTATTAAAACATATCCTTTTGATGCTAAATCCAACAGTAAAGCAGCTTTTTGATTTGGACATGAAGGCCTTGTTAATAATGGATTAAACGCTCTGCATGGCTCACTCAACCACCTTGTGTTTTTTACATGAGTAACATTATAAAAGTAGGTGTTATTTTCATCGCCGCCACAATTGTTAATGACAGGTTCATTGGGTTTAGGTCTTGCTTCACCAATCATTACATACCTTATACAAGGCTTTTTATCAAGTTTTAGTTTGTCTCCATTAAAAAATGGGTGATCGTAATACCACTTTGTATTTGAAGAGCCACTTCTTTCCATTCTTGTATTGATTCCACGAAAAATATCCAAATAGTCTTCAAACATGTTTTCACTTTCAACATACTCATTGTAATCAGGAATTGTTCCCTTTGGTAAGGCTTTTTTAAACTCTCCCCAAAGATCATCAAATTGTTTTTTCGTTAGCATAGTATAAATATTAATTTAAAATTATATATGTTTTAAAACTACTGAAAATTTTAAAAATCAGAAGATGTTTTGAATCGTTTAGTGTTATCTGACTCTATTGAATAGATGGCCATTTCAAACCTAATCATTCACAATTGCGACCAAATAAAACTTGTTTTCATATTCAAACTCGTGGCAAAAAAACGTTGCTTGTCTATTTATTACTTTATGAAGATTATTTTCCTTCATCATTTCTGTTAAACCACTAGCAAGACTCTTGTGATCAAAATTAATTGTTGATTCAGGCAAAGTCCAAATTTGATGATAGCGAACCGGCGTTTTTGCTTGATGACTTTCATCCTTATAGATGTGCGACAAAAAACAATTTTTACTGGCTTCATAAAGCGAACTATCTTGCCTGATAATCATATTAAACTCATTTTCAAGATTATCCATGCAAGCATTCGAAAAAAGCAGAGTCGGTTTTGCAACTAATTCCTCCGGAGTTGGAATCATTCTTTTTCTACGATTGAACTTAGCCAATTCATCTTTTGTGAATGTTTTTGGCGTGTAAACAAT
>JBEIKF010000113.1:0-5866 GCA_040379905.1 Crocinitomicaceae bacterium | reverse complement strand
TTCCGCGAATAATCATCTCGATTTTAACACCTGCTTGACTCCCTTGATAAAGCTTTTCAATTAGTTTTATGTCTGTTAAGTTATTCAACTTAATTTTAATTTCAGCTTTTAAGCCTGCTTTTGCGTTTTTAATCTCTTGATCAATAAGAGAGGTTAATTTTCGTCTTGTATTAAATGGCGAAACGAGTAAATTTCTAAAAATAGATCTTTCTAAATTGTTTTCTAAAATCCTAAAAACTCTTTTAACTTCATTTGAAATGTCAGATTTAGCTGTCAAATAAGCCAAATCTCCGTATATACGTGAAGTTTTCTCATTGAAATTACCAGTTCCTATATACGTAATTGACTGTTCTGCGCCATCTTTTATACGTTGAATCTGAAGTAGTTTAGAGTGAACTTTAAGACCAGGAACACCATATATTACTTTTGCACCAAATTCTTTAAGTCGATTTCTCCAATATAGGTTATTTTCCTCATCAAAACGCGCTTGTAATTCAAAAACTACGGTAACTTCCTTGCCATTAAAAACAGCTGCCAACAAAGCATTCATGATATCTGAATTCTTTGCGACCCGATAAATATTGATTTTTATAGTTTTTACTTTTGGGTCAATTGCAGCTTCACGAAGTAAATCGATGACATAATCAAATTTTTGATATGGGAAATGCAGAATTACATCCTTTTTAAGAATGGTTTGGATAATTCCATTTTGACTTTCAAGATCCGGGTGATTACAAGGTGGTTGAGAGGGGTATACAAAATTCGGATTAGAGAAATTTGGAAAAGAAATGAAATCTTTGTTATTGTGGTAGCGACCTCCAGGAATTGTATTTATACCTGCCTTCAAATTCAAACAATTGAGAAGAAAGTTCAATAAATCTTCAGGCATTTTCTCATCAAATACAAATCTAACGGGAACCCCTTTTTTTCTATCCTTAAGGCTTTTTTCTATTTTTTCAATAAAAGGGAGTGTTAAATCGTCATCCAAATCCAATTCGGCATCACGGGTAAATTTAAATGTATAAGCGGATACATTCTTCGGTTTAAAAATCCGAAAGATGTCAAACAAGTTCAGGCGTATGATATCATCAATTAATATAACGTCAGTTCTTTCTTTATCAATTAAAAGTTTAAAACGGGGTGTATCAGCTGGAACTTGAATTAATGCATACTTTGTTTTCCCTTTCGAATCCTCAATTTTTACCGCAAGGTAAATAGCGTAGTCTCTTAGTTTTGGAAACGTATTTTTTTTGTCTAAAATTATTGGAAAAATAACATGTCGAAGTTCATCTTGAAAGTATTTCGTTAGTTCGAGTATTTGAATGTTATTAAGATTTCCTTCGTTTGTAAAATATATTCCATTTTGCTTTAGCTCTTCGGATAATTCTTCAAATGCTTCTTCAAATTTTTTTTGTTGCTTTAAAACTACTTTCCTGATTTCTTGATAGAGTTCTTGCGCATTTCCTTTAAATCCGTTGATATGTTGTTTTTTTAATAACGCCATTCTTCGAACATTTGCCACTCGAACTCGATAGAATTCATCCATATTATTGGAATAAATACCAAGAAATCTGATTCTTTCAACGAGAGGAACAGTGGAATCAGATGCTTCTTGAAGTACGCGCTCGTTAAACGATAGCCAACTTAATTCTCGATTTACGATATTCACCCTCAAAGATGGCATTGAAAAACTAGAAATGAAAGTGATGTATGTTAAATGTTCATTAAGATTATGACCCAATAATGTAATTATCTTAATAAATTCAAGTGGCCAACAGCAGTGCGTTTATCATCACTATTTAGCGTTTTGAAACGTATTTTCCAAGTGTATACTCCATCTGGACATTTTCTACCATTGAAATAAGTTCCGTCCCATCCTGCATTTACGTCATGACTTTCCCAGATTAACTCACCCCATCGATTGTAAAGATATAAATCGAAGAAAAATGGATCAAAACCGCTGTAAAATACTACGTGCCAATTTTGATTGAATTGATCATTATCTGGAGTAAACGTATTCGGAACCCAAAATACAATTTCATCTCCTTCAATACAATCCTCAAGCACCGTAACAAGCACTGTATCTGTTCCTGAACATCCTGCGTTTGTAGTTCCCAGAACAATAAATTCTGTTTCTCCAATATTCGGTAAATATGGTGTTCCATTAACCATCCCTAAATTCCATGTGTAGCTAACTGCCCCTTCTCCTGATAAGGTAATTTGATTACCAACACACGTTGTAATATCCGGACCACCATCAACTATCGGGAAATCTTCTATGGTAATTGTGTATGTAGCAGTTCCAGGGCATAGAGGTCCAGGAGTTGTATAGGTAATTGTATAGACACCTGGTAAGGAATTTGCTAAATCAATATTACCATTGGTACTATTAAGACTTATTCCGTTACCACTTGAAAAAGTTCCTCCTTGAGTTCCTGTTACAGTTGCAACTGGATTTGGATCATTAATACACAATAGGTCATCACTGTATGTTAAATTCGCAATTTGCGCTCCAGTGTAATTTCCATTTACTGTTATTGGACATCCATTCGCATCTTGTATCTGGAAAGAATATGGTCCTGTTTGCAATCCACCTATGGTAATTGTACCTCCATTGTTTGTTGTTGAATTCACCGCTTGAGCAGATGCAGGGTTAATGCTACCAGGTACAATGCTAAAGTTTGTTCCATTCAATTGTGCTGCACCCCCAGATATAGTTGCTGTAACTGTTCCGTTTGCACAATTTTGAGTTTGAGTGAACGTAATTTGCGGTAGATATTGAACTACAATTGGTGTTCCTAATTCATAACAATCCTGCGCCGGTAAAACAACATAACTATAAATTCCATCCTGAACACTGTACATCGTAAGAGGAACGAGATATACTGTATTATTCGTAAATGTACCAGCAGGGAAGGCGTTAATTAAAGATAAATCATTTACATCAAAAACATCTGGTGTTCCGGCTACAACACCTAATAAACAAGGATCATCAGGTATTTCAAGTCCAGAAGTTGTACTTTGAGCTGGTGTTAAGGCTACTGAAGGCGGACATGAATAAACTAACCATGCAATTCCTGGGTCGTAAACTGGGGCAGTTGGGTCATAATTTGGCGAATTTGGGTCTGTTGCACCAATAATTTCAGCCGGTGGAGTCCAATTATTGTTAGAGGTAATATCTAGCGTATCACCAAAACATAACATATTCGTCGAATTCGAGTTTCCGATAATATTCGTATTATATGTTCCAACCTCAGCCGGACAAGTACACGAAGGTGGTGCAGTATAATTTAATGTTGCTGAACATGAAGCATCTGCTGAAAAACTTGCGGTTATGATACAACTAGCTCCATTAGCATTACCTGTTAAACTATAATTTTGAGATGTACTGAAAGGTGCATTAAACGTTTGCGACCCACCACATGAATTAGTTAATGTCAATGTTCCCGTGGTTGGTGGGTCCGTATATGAAATAGAACCTGTAATCGTGTATGAATTAGTTGTTCCATTACAAGCAGAAACCGTTCCTGTGAAACCAGTAAAACTGCATGTTGGAGTGATAATTGAACAATCCGTTGCAGCAGTTCCACTTCCGGAAAAAGAAATATTAGTGGCTGTATTCGAGAAATTCGTAATCAATAAAATATATACTTCTCCAACTTGAGCGTTTGCAATGTTAGCTGTTTCTGTCGCAGCACCGGAAAAACTACAGTCGACAACAGTATTTAAATTAGATCCAGTTGTGGCGGTTCCAAAATTATTACAATAGGTCATTGCATTCGTATAATTTGGATAAGGGCCATATAATATGAAGTCGATATCTACTGCAGACGAATTAGACATATTTATACCCAATGTACCAGCTTGCGATATTTCCATATAGTACCACTGCGGATTAGGAGAAGAAAATAGGCAATCATAGTTGTTTCCTGGATAAGTAATACTAGCATCCGTTTGATTTACACCTGCAGGAAAAGTGTATGTATTTCCTGTGCAAAAAGGTTCTGTTACACATCCTGTCGGAGTATTACAGGATGCAGGAGCTGTATAATTTTGAGTCAAAGTACATCCTGAACTCGCGGAAAAAGAAGCTGTTACAGCACAACTTGGCCCATTAGCGGTAAGACTTGGAAATGAATAGGCTAATGGCGAAGTAAATGGTGCATTGAAAGTTTGTGTTCCTCCACAAGGTGAAGAGACAGTTAAAGTTCCACTAGCCGGTGGATTAACAAAAGATATGGATCCGCTTAATGAATATAAATTATTTGCACATGCAGTTGGCGTTGCTGATAATGCCGTTATAGAACAGTTACAAGATGCAGGAGCGGTATAGTTTTGAGTAAGCGTACAAGAAGAATTTGCTGAAAACGTTGCAGTCACCGTACATCCTGCTCCATTTGCTGTTAAACCAGTTAAATTGTAAGCCTGAGGTGAGGTAAAAGGAGCATTAAACGTCTGTGTTCCACCACATGAACCTGTTATTGTTAATGTTCCTGAGGCTGGCGGATTAGAAAAAGAAATATTTCCACTTAGGGAATATTGGTTTGCTGAACATCCTGTTGGTGTTGCCGTAATTCCTGAAATAGAACAGTTACATGAAGAAGGTGCTGTAAAATTCTGTGTCAACGTACAACTAGGCGTTGCTGAAAACGAAGCAGTTACAGTACATCCTGCTCCATTAGCTGGTAAACCAGATAAAGAATATGCGAGAGGCGATGTAAAAGGAGCATTAAATGTTTGTGTTCCCCCGCATGATGATGTTACGGTTAATGTGCCAGTTGCTGGTGGATTTGTAAAACTAACATTTCCATTCAAAGAAAATTGATTTGATGAACATGCAGTTGGAGTTGCTGTTATCCCTGAAATGGCACAGTTACATGCTGCTGGAGCGGTGTAATTCCCAGTATTTGTACACGAAGCATTAGCCGAAAATGCAGCAGTTACGGAACATGCAGCACCGTTTGCTGTCAGTCCGGTAAAATTATAATTCAAAGGTGAAGTAAAAGGAGCATTAAATGTTTGTGTGCCTCCGCAAGATCCCGTGACTGTTAAAGTTCCTGTTGTAGGTGGATTAGTAAAGCTTATTTGTCCATTTACATTATATAAGTTTCCTGCGCAAGCAGTTGGGGTTGCCGTAACTGATGAGATCGAACAAGGTGAAACACAACTAGTCGGAGCTGTATAATTTTGAACAGTGTTGCAATTGGGAAAATTAGAGAATGTAGCTGTCACAGTACAACCGGCGCCATTGGCTGTTAAACCGGCAAAATTGTACGGGATATTGGTAAATGGGGCATTAAACGTTTGGGATCCTCCGCAACTGTTTGTAATAGTTACTGTGCCTGTGTTAGGGACTGATATCCCGGGTCCTCCGGTAACTGTTAAGTTTCCGCTGACAGAGTAGGTATTATTATTACAAGCACTTGGAGTCGCAGTTAATGCCACCCCGCAAGTAAAGGAACAGTCGGCTGAACCTGAACCACTGGTTTGGGAAAATGTTATTGTTCCTGGAGAATTGGAAAAATTGGTAATTAACAATATGTAAGTTTGCCCTATTTGTGCATTCGGAATATTTACACTTTCAGTTGCAGCAGTGGAATAACTGCAATCTATGGGGGTTCCATTCGGGAAAGGGTTTCCACAACCAGCGGCTAATGAAGGGTATGGGCCCCACAAAGCGAAATCAACATCTAAACCTCCACCAGTTGTTGCTGATTGACTTATGGTAAATCCCATAGGACCATTTTGGTCTATTTCCATGTAATACCAGGTTGGATTTGGTGTTGAACCCAGACAATCAACGGATCCTAAATTGGGAACATTCGTGCTGTTTGTAAAAGAATAATTTGTTCCTGTACAAAAAGGA
>JBEIKF010000112.1:0-5868 GCA_040379905.1 Crocinitomicaceae bacterium | reverse complement strand
GGCAGGAATTTACAGCTATTCAGTCATAGACAATAACGGATGTTCCAAGCAATATTCCCTAACTTTAACGCAGCCAAGTCCTGTTTCCATAACCGCTCAGATGACGCCTGTAAATTGTTTTGCAGGCAGTGATGGAGCATTAAATATCACAACATCTGGAGGTGTCGGACCATATACGTATCTGTGGTCAAATGGACAAACAACAGAAGATGTCGATTCGCTATCAGCAGGAAGTTACAGTGTACAGGTGACGAATGCGAACAATTGTGTCAGCACGTTTAATTTTGCGGTAACGCAGCCCCAACAGCCCCTCACACTTTCCCTCACACAATTAAACGTTTCGTGCTTTGGAAATTCGACAGGTTCGATCAATCTATCCGTTAGCGGTGGAACTCCAATTTATTCCTACCAGTGGAACAGCGGACAAGGAACTCATGATATCGTTTCAATCGACACAGGTTTTTACCAAGTCATTGTTACCGATGCTAACGATTGTGTAGATAGCATTTCAACTGTCATCACACAACCTGCTGCACCGATTTCGACCACCGAAACACACGTCAATATTCTATGCTTTGGGGCTTCAACGGGAAGCATCGACATCACCGCAATTGGTGGAACACCTTCTGTTCTAAACGGATACACATACGATTGGTCAAATAATCAAACAACCCAAGATATCCAAACCCTTCCTGCGGGAACGTATGAAGTGGTGGTAACAGATTCCTTGCAATGTACAGATACATTAGATATAACATTAACCCAACCACTTGCACCAATTGATGTGACTTTCACTATTGAAAATGTAAAATGCTTTGGAGATAGCACCGGAAGTCTTTTGTCTAATATTACAGGAGGAACTGCTCCGTATATATTTGGATGGTCGACCTTGGATTCTACCTTGTTTATTGATTCGTTGCCAATTGGAAATTATTCCATATCCATTATTGATTCCAACAACTGTATATACGCTGAAACGGCTGTTGTAACCCAACCCGCAGCTCCACTTTCAGCAACATACGCTGAAGTTCAACCGCAGTGTTTTGGATATTCCAACGGGCAATTGATTTTAACAGCAATAGGTGGAACTACAGGCTATCAATACGATTGGTCAACGGGTGATTCAACAGCAGTTGTAGATTCGATAGCAACAGGAACTTACTTCGTACTTGTAACAGACACCAACGGCTGTACCTTCAATTTAGATTGCTTTTTAGGTGAGCCAGCACAAATTCAACCTTCGTTTGATTCGGATATTCTCAATGGTTGTAGTCCGCTAGTGGTGGAATTTTTCAATACCTCGGATGCAGACTTCAATTGTGAGTGGACTTTTGGTGATTCGCTCACGTATTCGGGTTGCGAGGATGTAGTGATTACTTTTGAAGCAGGCGGCGTTTACGATGTAAATCTCGTAGCCTATGATGCCAATGGATGTTTCAACGATGTCACCTATGATAATTACATTACTGTTTATCAAACACCAACCGCTTCATTTACCACAACGCCTACCATACTTTTCCCTGATTCGCCTGTAACATCAATTCTGAACACATCTACGCCTGCAGATTTTTACATCTGGAATATCGGCGTTGGAGATCTCGATGAAATGTATTTTGAACCTGGAGATTATCAATATCCTGTAAACATCTCGGATACTTTCTTGATTACCCTGTATGCTATCACAACCGAAGGATGCGCCGATACGGCCTACCAACTTATCTTCTTCAACAACGATCCATTCTACTACGTTCCAAATACCTTCATACCTAATGATGACAATAGAAACGACATTTGGACGCCTGTGTTCTCAAATTTGGAAAACGTCAAAAAGTATAACATTCAAGTATACGACCGCTGGGGAGAACTCATCTTCGAATCAAGCGACCCAACTCAAGCATGGGATGGGACATACGATGGCAAAAAATGCCAAGACGGAACTTACATCTGGACACTGCAATTCACCTGGTACGATAAACGAATCTACGATGCTAGGGGGCATGTTAATTTGTTGAGGTGAAAATTTTTTGAAATGGAATTAGAAAAAGCAAAACAAATAATTGTTGAAGTAAGTAAATTAAGCGAAGAGCAAATAAAAAAGAATTTTCAAGTTGATGAAATCGGTTTGGCTCTTGACGTCTGTTTTGCTAATCAAGAATCTCAATTAATTGAAAATTCCATAGATAAGGTGATTTCCATTTTCCCGTTAAATGGTAGAATAATAATTATTAAGGCATTATTGCTGGTAAAAGCTCAACGTTCACAAGACGCCATTGCTCTTTTGAGTCTTTGTCCGAATGAGGATGAAGAATTCCTTTCCTGTGTGGATCTAATTGGTGTTATTTTTATGAATAACCAACAATTTGAACGGGGAATACAAACTTTTACTGCGTTATTGACTCAAATTGATAATGATAAACATGCCGCTTACGTTTATAATCAAAGATCAATTTGTAATCAGTATCTTGGTGATTATCTCCAGGCTTTAAATGATTGCGTTAAAGCAGCTGAAAAAAATAGTTTGGTAGATAGTTTCTTCTCTGAATTGAATTTAAATTTTCGATTGTGTCTTTCAAATGGATTAATTAATGAGGCAATTGAAATAATTAAGAAGTTCGAGACTTTCTGCATTCAAAAAATCGAAGAATATTATATTTATGGACCTTTTCTGTTCTTGATCGAACTAGCCTATTATCGCAAAGATATTTTGAAGGTAAATGAGTTGTTTGATGATTACAAAGAATCAGAATTAGATGATATAGAAGAAATGAGCACCCGAGTTGAGGAAATCAAAGATTTTCTGGCACTAATTAAAGAGTATGACGAAAGTGAAAATGATCAAAAAAAGAGAAATAGGTTAAAAAGAAAACTTAATTCACTAAATGAAGAGGATTTCAAGATTTTTCAAATTCTCCCTTCAGATTTTTACATTTAAAAAGTGCTCAATTATTTTGCAAGTTGCTCAAATTCGACTTTAGCCGTTTCAATTTCATGCAATAATTCTTCACTTGAACTAACATTCCTGATGATTCGTTCGTTCAGTTTCTCATCTTCAAAAAATGCGAAACGCAGACAATAAAGTGCATTTTCATTGAGTTGGTCACTGATATGCTTTGGAATTGGGCGATTAACACGATCCGAATTTGAAAAACCAAGAACCAAACGGCCAAATGTATTTGCGTAATCAATTAACTCAGTTCTTCCAGTAGGGAAAGCTATATCTTTAAATTGTTTGAAGAGTTTTAATCCGTAATTAATTGATTCAAATGTTGGAGCTTGATTTTCACTCGAAGGAAGAAATATTGAGGATAGATATGGTCTTTGTTCAGTTGTTTTATTTGGTGTTCCCCGGTGGATTAGCCTTAAATCTCTTAAGGTGTAGTCTCCTATTTTAACATCTAAGGAAACTGGGTCCAATTGCTCAGCGCGAAGAATTATCTCATCATCACTGAATTTATTAGATTCATTTGTAAACGGTGCGTTAACTGCTACGCGATGGGTTTTAGGATAAATATGTGTTGCTCCATTTTGTTCGTCTGAATCAACCAAAGGTACATTTAGTGCCACCGCGAAATCATTCCCATCTTGATGGATTGTTTGAAATGCGGAACCAGGTGATGAAATATCGGAAGAAAAAAAGACCAAAGCGAAATGGGCATCGAAAACGGATTGTAATGTTTGAAACAAATCATCCTGAACGAAAAAACCACTCTTCAACATTATTGAATCACTCGGTAAAAGCATATTCCATCGATTAATATCATGATTGGCAGAATAATTCGTATTCGATTCAAATCGAGAAAAGAATCGTTCTCTTTTTTCTTCAAAAAATAGATCAAATTCCCTTTTAAATTGGGTAATTAATGCTGGAGAAAGCTTTTCTTTTCCATGGTAATAACCATTTTCTTTAAGATAAATGCTCGCTTGTGTTTCCATAGAGATGAGTAAAATACAATGGTAAAAGTAGAAAAATTCCTTTTCGGTTTTTAGTAGAATCGAGTAATTGTCCTCATTTTTTATATTAATAGATTTCTCAGCTTAAAATTTGAAAATTAAAATTTATAACTTTGAAGTAATCTTGAAGAGAAAGCAAGAATATTTTTTTAACTATGAATAATTAAAATGAAAACTGAAAATTCAATTCTTAGACAACAGGCAATAAATTCCTTAACAGGAAAATGGGGAATCGCTATTGGCGGATGTTTATTAACTTTAGTTATTAGTTCTGTTATAAGTAATCTCCCAATAATCGGATTTATTGCTTCGTTGATTTTAACTGGTCCGCTGCAACTTGGTTTTGCAAAATTTATTCTATCTATTTCAAGAAATAATGAGTCAAAAATCGACCAACTTTTTGAAGGTTTTAATGACTTTAATCGTGCGATGGTGTCATACTTAACCATGTTTTTATTTATCTTTTTATGGACTTTATTATTATTGATCCCTGGGATTATTGCTGGCCTTTCTTATTCAATGACATTCTTTATTTTGGCAGATGACCCGAATATATCGGCTTCTGATGCTTTGAAAAAAAGTAAATCATTGATGGACGGACGAAAAATGGATTTGTTTTTATTGTCATTGTCTTTTATTGGTTGGGCTTTGCTGTGTATTCTGTCTTTGGGAATTGGCTTTTTATGGTTAATTCCATATATCAATGTTTCTCTAGCTAAATTTTATCAAGACATCAAAGGCGACGAAGAAACTTATAGTTCAAATCAGGGTCTAATTGACGATATGGTTTAATCAACCTTTAAATTATCATTTAAAAGGAATCAATGTGTGGTCGCTAAAAAAAACTACAACAATTCTATTTACAAGAATTCTAGGGATATTTTTAGCTCTACTTACAGCTTTTTCCATTTATCAAATTTTTAATTGGAATTTATTCCCTTGGTTAAAGCTATCGATCATTTCTAGTACTTCTTTACTTTGTTTAATTATTGGGTTAGTTGTTAAGATTCAATCGCCAATAATCAGAATTTTAATTCGCTCAATGTCATTCGTTCAACTCCTAATAAGTTGTTTATTCTTATCGCAATACGAATTACTTAGAACAAAATGGGAATGGTTGTTTTTCCCGCTAATAGTAATCTTTTCCTTGTTTTTCTGGGATCTTTTTTCAAGAAAAATGAATCAAATCAAATCATTCGGAAGAATTGCCTGTTTTATCCTTTTAATCCTTACGCTTTTGAAGTTTATAATTTCTGTCCAATGGCTGGACTATTTCTTGATTTTCTTGGTTACAGTAATAACTTTATTATTGCTTTTTACAAAAAGTAAGACAAGCGAAGAAAGTTAATTTTCTAAAAAAGTTCCATATCCCACTAATCTTTTATTCCAATAATCGGATGATTCTATTTCAACTATGGAAATTCCTTTCGAAGAGCTCGCATGGATCATTTTTTTAGATTTACCTGGTTCATTAATCAACATTCCAACATGCGAAATGTCACCGCCATTCGAAAAGAAAACAAGGTCTCCCATTTTTGCTTGGTTAGGCTTTAATTTTATGGAAGCGTCATATTGATCCTTTGCTCTGCGAGGGATTTTACGTCCGGTTGAAGCCATTACGTAACACGTAAAACCACTGCAATCAAATCCACTCGGACTTTCACCTGCTGTAACATATGGCACTCCCAACTGATTTTGGGCGAATTTTACCATTTCAAAACGTGATGCTAGGGCAGGACTACTAACATTTGAAGTGGGCTCAGCTTTTGTTTCATAAACTTCCTTTATCTGAAGCCCAAAAAAGATTTTAGAAATGGATTGCTTGTATGTTGAGTAAGAACTTTCGTCTCCTTGACGCTTAATGTCCGATAACCAACTATCCAAATCTAATTTCAAAGTGGAAAGCTCGTTTATGTG
>JBEIKF010000111.1:0-5938 GCA_040379905.1 Crocinitomicaceae bacterium | reverse complement strand
GTCTTTCTGGAATCATTCAGGAATACAAGCCAGATGAACTAGCGATTGAAGCTCCATTCTTTGGTAAAAATGTGCAATCCATGTTGAAACTAGGTCGTGCCCAGGGTGTGGCGATCGCAGTAGGTTTAAGCCACAACATTCCTTTTGAAGAATATTCGCCGAAACGCGTAAAACAGGCCATTACGGGAAGTGGCAGCGCTTCGAAAGAGCAAGTTGCTGCCATGCTGCAAAAGCTTCTCAAATTTGAAGAAATGCCCAAATACTTGGATGCAACAGATGGTCTAGCCGTTGCGGTTTGCCACCATTTCTCAAAAGGGATTGGAGAACATAATAAATCTGGAGGAAATAGTTGGAAGGCATTTCTGAATCAAAATCCAAATAGAAAAAGAAGTTGAATTCAGATGTCTAAAATTAATATTTATACGGATGGCTCATCCCGCGGAAATCCCGGTCCTGGAGGATATGGGATTATTCTTAAATTCGGAGATAAAATAAAGGAAATCTCAGCTGGATTTCGCTTAACCACGAATAATCGAATGGAATTAATGGCCGTTTGTGTGGCTTTAGAAAATCTAAATACGAACAAATATCCAATTATAATTCACTCGGATTCAAAATATGTAATCGACGCAATTACACAAAGATGGGTATGGAACTGGAATCAAAAACAATTTAAAGGAAAGAAAAATAAGGATTTGTGGTTGCGCTATTTACAACTTCATGAAAAATTTAACTTGTCTTTTGTTTGGGTGAAAGGTCATGCAGGCCACCCTGAAAATGAGCGTTGTGATGAATTAGCATTTAAGGCCGCCTCTGATGATCCGACAGATATCGATAAAGAATTTGAATTGGAAAGAGGAGATGAATCTTTATTTTGATTCGATTACGGTTACAAATCCATGTTTAGAAACCATTGTACCTCCTAACATTTCTCCAGTAAATTCATAGAAATATACACCATCATGGACTTTATCTCCTGAATCTGTTGTTCCATTCCACAATAACAATGGATTCGCCGGATCACGAACTCCCTCGTGTATCAGGTTGCCCCATCTATTCAGAATTAAAATATTGTAAGTTTTAAACGCGTCGAATGGTAATGTAAATAAATCATTTGTTTGGTCTCCATTTGAAGTGATAACGTTTGGCAACCAAATATCAGGATCATTAACATTAATGATAAGGGTATAATCATCTTGACAACCAAGGGCATCCGTAACAGTTAAGGTAACCGGATATTGACCAGCAATGCCAAATGAATAAAATTGATTTGTATCAGTTAGAGATATCGTTTGATTTTGACCAAAATCCCAATTCCACAAAATAACCGTTGATTGCTGTGAAGTAGACGCATCCACAAATGTTATTACTTCATCTTGATCAGCAGGACTTGGAGTTCCTGTGAAAAATGCTGTTAAACCATCGTCCAAAACCGTTATAGGGTCAAGTGGATAAAATACTTCACAACCTGTGCTATCGTACAATGTAACACCTGGTGTGTATGTTCCAGGTTGACCGTAATTATAGAAAAAGTTAATGCTATCGTTCAAAGTTGTATTGTCACCCATTTCCCAAACGGTATTGTAAACATTCACTGGATTGATAATTATAAAAGTTGCACCCTGTGCACATTGACCAACTTGTTGAAGCCAATCTGGATCACCACTAGGCCCACCTATTGTCACATATTGCAACAAAGTTGAGTCGGCTTTACAACCATTCTCATCTGTAACGGATAATGTTAAGTCATAAGTTCCTGGAAGAACATACGTATTACTTGGATTTTGAATTACCGATTGATTACCATTACCAAAATCCCAGTTCCATTGTGTGATTGCACCATAGGAAAATGATGAGTCAGTGTATGTTCCAAATAATGGCGGACAAACGTATTCTCCGTTTGGACCAATGGCAGCCCCAGAGAATGAATAACTTGGGACAGCCCATGGAATTGCAACACTAATTAAATTTCCAACTGTATCCTTACAGCCATTTCCGTCTGTCGTAACCAAATACAAATTATGAGTAGCTGTAGTTTGGCCAAACGGTATTCCAGATTCTACAAAAGAAGTCAAAGCATTGGTATCGGTTGAAATTGGTGAATTAAAATTATCTAAATACCATTCATAGGTAAGGTTTCCGTCACCTGTTGAGGTATTGTCTGTTTGGATAGTATCTCCATTACAAATTACATTATCAACTGAAAAGAAGGCGTTTGGCTGTGTTATTGTTATTGGAATAGAAGCGGGTGCAGATCTACATCCAAATTCGTCAATGACAACCATTTCAGTGTAAAAAATTCCTTGTCCAACAAAAGTATGAGTAGTTGCACTACCTGCTGCAATTGTTTCTGAACTATTATCATCAGAATAAGTAAATTCTAACGAGTCAATAGGTATGCTATATGGAGGAAGCGCAAAACCAGTTCCATTCATAGCTACAGCAAAAGGAGAACATCCAACGGCTGGATTCGGATTTGTTGCAAGAATAGCAAATGGAGCAGCTAAAACATGAATAGGAAGAGTTGCGTTATCAAAACATCCAACATCATTTGTTGCTGTTAAAGTGATCGTATATCCGGATTGGCTTGGAGATGCTTGACTGTAAGCGTAAAAAGCGGTATCACCCATATTTACAATTCCTGAAGGATTGTCTCCCATACTAAAAATCCAACTAGTCAGAGGATGTGTACTCCAAGAGGTACTTTGGTCAAACAGATCCAACGTATCGCCGTTGCAAATTGTATCATTTGAATACGTAAAGCCAGCATTTACAGTGGAAATATTTACCGTTACCGTTGTGCTGTCGCTACATCCCGTTGTGTAATTATAAATAGCCTGTTGTATTGTATAGGAACCATAATTATTGTATTGATGGGAGACGCTACCCGCATTGGCATCATCAAGTTGAGGGTCATCTAGAACTGTATTTGGAAGTAAATTTGGGTTCTCCCATTGCCAAATCATTAAAATATCATCAGAAGTTTCTCCGTGAGTAGCATCATCAGTGAATTGAACTGTCTGACTTGGCCCTTGGTTACAATAAAGCGTATTTGCTGGAGTAAAGTTAGCGATTGGTGCGTTTATGTATACAAAGTCTTGAAATTCAATCGAATCTTTACATCCTCGAAAATCTACAACAAGTTGAACATCGAAATATCCAGTATCAGAGGTAAACTGATATTGAGGATTTTCTTCAGTAGAAGTTCCATCTGTAAAATCCCAAAAGTAAGTTATTTCAGATGGATTTGGATTTGCAGGATTTGTAACAACATTTGAGGTAAATTCAAAGTCTGTTTTTATACAATTTACAGTTGTATCTACACTAAAGCTTAAATCGATTATATCACCAACAGTGATATAATCATTCATGGTTATAGTCCCTGTGCATCCCGATTGGGTTGTGATAGTTAATGTTACATCATAAACACCTATTCCATAGGTTACAGCAGGTGGATTTTGTCCATTAAAGGTGTTTGGGGTTCCTCCCCCAAAGTTCCATGACCAAGAAACAATTGGATTACTCGCATTTGGCGCTTGACTTTCATCTGTGAATTGAACAGTTAATGGTGTGCAACCACCTGTGGGTGTAGCAGAAAACTCTGGAATAACATTAGAAACCGTTATGTAGTCATCCATTATTACTGTTCCAACGCATCCAGCAGCGGTAGTCATTGTCAATGTTACGTCATATGTTCCGTTGTTGTTATAAATATGTGAAGGTGACGTTTGTGATGAAGTATTGTTTGCTCCAGATGCAAAATCACCAAATGACCAAACATATGAAGTTCCACCAATCGATGTATTGGTGAAAGTCACATTCGATGGGGCACAATTAGTCAAGGGATTTGCAGTAAATGTTGGGACAGGTGTCGGTTGAACGGTAATTGTTTGAGAAGTACTACCAGAACATCCTGAGGTCGTATTTTGAGAAGCTAGTTGGATGGTATATGTCCCCGGTGAAGTAAAAACAAAGGATGGATTTTGTGAGGCATTATTCGTGCTATTGATATAATTACCAGTTGAAGGAGAAATGTTCCAGTTCCATGTATTCGCTCCAGCTGTTGAATTATCCAGAATATCAACTTGTTGATTAACACAAACAACAGAAGGCAAGGTCATTCCAGCTTGATAATTCGATACAACGAGCGGTTGCGAAGCGGTTGCTGTGCATAGAGAAGTTGTATTCGTAATCGTTAAAGTAACATTGTAAGTTCCTGAGGATGAATAAGTCTGAGAAGGGGGATTTGAAGCTGTAGATGTTTGACTATTTCCAAAATTCCAACTATACGAAAAATTAGCCCCAGAGCTACCTGTATTGGCAAACGTAACGGTCAACGGAACAGTACACCCCAAGCCATTGACACTGAATGATGAAGTCGGCGCTGGTTTTACCACAATGTAGGATGGCTTTAGTTCAAAATCAGCCTGTCCATTTGCATTTGTAACGGTTAACGTAACGCTATATGTTCCGGGTGTATTGTATGTATGCGTGGTATTTGGAATTGAATCGCTGAATCCATCACCAAAATCCCAACTGTACTGTGTTATCGCTGGACCACCATTTTGTGAAGAAACATTGGTAAAAGTGACCGATTCACCTTGACAAACACTTAAAGGAACGGCCGAAAAATTTGCAATTGGAGCCTGACCGAATAAGAATGTTGCACTCGTTATAATGATTATCAGAACAATAAATTTCGACATTTTCGTATTTAAAGATGTTAAAGATAGAAAAAAGACGATTAGTCAGGAAAATAGCTGCATTAATTTTCAATTATTTAAAAAACTCGAATACCATTTTTTTAATTCTGACGATTTAATTTTTTTACGATTGGCAACATCCTCTAGTTGATCTTGATTTATTCTCCCTAATCCAAAATACTTTGCATGAGGATGACCAAAGTACCACCCACTGACAGATGAAGCGGGTAACATTGCTAAGGTTTCAGTAAGAGAAACACCTGTTAATTCGGTAGCATTTAAAAGATTAAATAGTCCAATTTTTTCTAAATGATCGGGACATGCTGGATAACCTGGGGCAGGTCGAATTCCACGATAAGATTCTTGAATGAGTTCATCATTGGAAAGATTTTCAGTTACCGAATACCCCCAATGTTTTAATCGAACTTCACGATGCATGTATTCCGCTAGGGCTTCTGCCAAACGATCGGCAAGTGCCTTAACCATGATTGAGTTGTAATCATCATGATCTTTTTCGAAACGCTCAACATGCTTCTCTAAACCAATACCCGTTGTAACAACAAAACCACCTATGTAATCTTTGATTCCTGTTTCTTTCGGAGCAATAAAATCTGAAAGTGCCAAATTCGGTTGACCACTAACTTTTTTAGTTTGTTGCCTTAGCGTGTGCTGAATTCCAACCACTTGAATTCGCTGTTCGTTGGAATAAATCTCAATGTCATCGCCAACTGAATTAGCTGGAAACAAGCCAATTACTGCTCTCGCTTCAATCCATTTATCAGAGACCATTTCGTTGAGCATATTCAATGCATCTTGATACAGTTTTTTTGCTTCAGAACCGACAATTTCATCTTCTAAAATTTTAGGGAATCGTCCATGCAGCTCCCATGTTTGAAAAAAGGGCGTCCAATCGATAAATGGAACCAAATTTTCGAGTGGAATATTTCTAAATTCTTGAACACCAAGAAAATTCGGTGTTGCAATGTCATTTTGATCAAATTCAATTTGCAGTTTATTCGCTTGTGCTTCACGCAAACTGATTAATTGCTTTGCTCCGCGATGTTTCTCATGGTGTTCACGCAGTTTTTGATATTCAAGTTTTAAATCTTCAACGAATTGCTCTTTTTTATGACCAAGCAAGCTCTCAACTACAGTAACAGATCGCGATGCATCTAACACATGTACAGTTTGTCCTTTGGTGTAATGTTTTTCGATTTTTACAGCTGTATGAACCT
>JBEIKF010000110.1:0-5948 GCA_040379905.1 Crocinitomicaceae bacterium | reverse complement strand
GTTCTCCGGCTCTTTCAAATTGGGACTGAATGTTGTTTTCCATCTCCCAGAAATATTGGAGGTATTTGATGCCATCTGGATGATTTCATTAATTTGCAATGCATTAAAAGGAATTTTTACAATCGTTTTTTTGTTTGGATTTACCCAATAACCTCTCATTTCTGAATTGTTTTGTGCTAATTTGAATTTTAAATACGCTTCAGATTCAGGAAAAAAAGCGATAATGGAATCATTTTCTGATCTTAACCTCATTTTCAGACGTTCATCTGAATTAATAATTTCCATTTGAACTTTATTATTCTGGAAAGAAAAATCGATCGAAAAAGGAATAAATAATCGATCGTTCATTGCGAGTTCGCCTTTCCATAATCCACCTTTAATCGATTTTAATTCTTGACAATTGGAAATTTGGGCAACAAAAATCAGAAACATCAATACAACCAATCGCATAAAATATTTATTTTACACCACGAAATTACCTAATTAAAAGGGAATTTATGAAACCAATGCAACTTTTTCACAACTATAAAAGTCATACTATTTGAGTCATGGAGGATTACGAATTAGTTCGTCAGTGTATTAAGGGTAATTCTCGGGCTCAAAAAGCGTTGTTTGACAAATATGCCCCTAAGATGTTTTCGGTTTGCATGCGTTACATGAAAAAAACCGAAGAATCCGAAGATGTGCTGCAAGATTCATTCGTGAAAATTTTCTCCAAACTTTCTGACTTCAAATATGAAGGTGTTTTGGAAGGTTGGATTCGAAGAATTGTTGTGAACTCATGCTTGGATCAAATTCGAAAAAATTCAAAGTTTTTGAATGACGTGCAAGCTGAAGAAGTTGAATATAAATTGGAGCAAAACAGTTTCATCGCCGAAAATTTGATGGCCGAAGATCTGATGATTTTAATTCAACGCATGCCTGATGGTTATCGAATTGTCTTCAACATGTTCGCAATTGAAGGTTATTCGCATCAAGAAATTGCTGCACAACTCGGAATAACGGAAAGCACATCCAAATCTCAGTATTTGAGAGCTAGGGCCTATTTGAGAGATCGCATTGAAAAAAGATAAAATGGAAGAAAAGGATTTTATTAAAGATTTATTTCAAGAAAAACTGTCCAATTTCGAGACACCTGTTCGTCCTGAAGTTTGGTCTTCAGTTTCTTCTTCCATTGGTGCGTCTGCTGCTTCAACTGGTTTATCATTAATTGCTAAATTAATTATTGGAACATCATTAACAGCGGCTGTTGCGACGGGAATTTGGTTTGCGGTTTCGAATTCAGAAAATGAAATAAAACCTGAACAAGAAACTACAAAAATTGAAAAATCATCCGATACTGAAACTAAAGAAGAGTCACGAATTAAGGAAATTAACCAACCTAAATTTTCAGATGTTCAAATTAAAACAGAAGCGGATAAATTTATTTTATTGCCTCCTGAACCGGAGTTCAATTTTGAAACAGATGAAAATCCGTTTGATGCCACTCCGAACAATTCCATTTCTGAATTTAAAGGCATAGACTCGAAGGAAGTTAAAGATTTAATTCCGCCTCTGGAAGTTAATACTAACCCGAAAGTTGAAAATGTCATCTCGAATCAAAATCCAAATTCAAAGCAATCTCCAATTCAAAGCGACATTAAAATCAGCTTACCAAACGTATTTACGCCTAATGGTGATGGAAATAATGACTTTTTTACAATTCCAAAAGTTGATCTTACTGACTTTTCATTGGTGATTTTGGATGAAAAAGGAAAAACAATTTTTACTTCGACCGATTTGGACTTTAATTGGGATGGAACAACTTTGAATGGAGAAAAAGCTTCTGCAGGAAATTACGTTTATTTCATTACGGCTAAAGATTTGAGCGGTAAATCGTTTACGAAATACAGCAACTTGAGCATTCGCTATTAAGATCAAGTACTTTCAATTCCATTTTACTTTATTTTTACAACATGAAGTTTCTAACTTTCGTGTTTTGTTTCGTCCTTTTTCAATTTTCAGCTCAAGAGATTAAGAATGTAACTCTTTTGGATCAATGGTTTTCGGATACTCTTCTAACTAATACAAGTCAAGTTCGATATAGTGGGTGTTGGGCTTTTGAACAAGCTGGAAGGGAATATGGAATCATTGGTTCAACTGAAGGAGCTCATTTCTTTGAGTTAACAGAAACCGATAAATTCAAATTCATTGATTTTGTTTCTGGCAGCTTTGTTTCCTCCCAAGCGATCAATCGGGAATACAAACATTTTAAGAATTACGTTTACGCCGTTTGTGATGACGGACCGAGCAGTTTACAAATCATTGATGTATCGTATTTACCAGATTCGGTTCATCTAGTTGCAGATTTAAGAAACAACTTGTTTGGAAAAACGCATAATCTATTTGTCGATTCGTTGAATGAGTTATTGTTCATGTGCCAAGTTACTCCAGTCATTAACAATATTGAATCATCTATGATTCCGCTTCGTGTCTATTCACTATCCAATCCAACAAATCCAGCCCTTCTGTGGCAAAGTCCGGAGGAAATTCAAGATGTGCACGATATTTACGTTCGAGAAAATTTGGCTATTCTGAATTGCGGTTACGATGGAATTCGAGTTTACGACTTTTCAAATCCTACCAATCCCATTTACTTGAGCAATTTACAAGTATATCAGCAGCAAGGTTATAACCATCAAGGTTGGCTTTGTCCGGATGGAGAAACCTATGTATTTGCAGACGAAACAGCAGGAACGATGGTTAAAAAAGCAAAATTAAAAAGTGATTTTACAATCGACATTGAATCGTATTTTGGTCGACCGAATTCACCATATAACAAAACCGCACACAACATCCATTGCACGAATGAATTTGCTTTTATCGCCTACTATAATGATGGGTTGAGAATTTATGACTTGCGATTGAATCCTCCAAGGGAAGTTGCAGCCTATGACACATACATAGACAATGAACTTACAAATAGTTTCTCAATGTGGGGCGCTTGGGGAATTCACGCTTTATTGCCAAGTGAACGAATTTTAGTATCTGATAGAAATACGGGTTTTTACATGTTTGATTTCGATCGGGATTTTTTTCTGAATCAAGCATCTAATGAAGTTATCGTTTACCCTAATCCCATTCAAGAAAATCAACAATTAACGATTCGAATGCCTTATGATAAAGGCAATGAATTTAAATATGAACTCTATGATTCAAATGGGAAGAAAATCAAAGAGAATTCAATACTCAATCAAAGTTTCGCAGAAGTTAATCCTCCAGAAGTTTCCGGAATTTATTTTTTAAAAGTGAAATACATGGATTCTTTTTCGAACGAAGTGAGTGTGATTAAAAAGTTGGTTGTAGAGTGAAGAATGCAGAGTTGAGAGAAGTCGTTAAAAAGTAAACCCAACGACAATTTTAGGAACGATATTCTTTTTCCAATCTTCATTTGAATAATATCCAAACCGGTAAAAAGAACCTAATCCAATGCTTGAATTCCCTGAGGTTAGCAATCCGTTTAGAAAAATTCCAGCTTCGTGCAAGCCTTTATCCATTGATTTAAATTCGATATTGTGTTCTGATTTATTTTCGAATTCACCG
The DNA here is from genome assembly GCA_040379905.1 of Crocinitomicaceae bacterium. Taxonomy (GTDB): domain Bacteria; phylum Bacteroidota; class Bacteroidia; order Flavobacteriales_D; family Crocinitomicaceae; genus UBA952. Next base: position 2,366 of record JBEIKF010000110.1, on the reverse strand, counting down.
ATTCCATAGGCATAATGAAACCCGAATTGTGGTTGATTCCATTTTGCCTTCGTTCGAATTGCGTTAAATGTAAAACGCGTAAATACCGATGCTGATTTCTTATGGTAGAATTCATTGACGCCAACCGTTTCAAACGAATTCGGAACCGATACCGACCAATTTTGACGAGATGCTTGTAAAGCGAAAAAGTAATTCAACGGAACATTTCCGTTTGCCATTCCACCTTTAAAACTCCAAGATAATTTACCGATACCAATCACAGTAACATTTTGACTAATTGATAAATTCAATCGTGAATAACTCAGAAATTCAGTATAATCTGTTGGAATCCAACCTCTATCAAACTGAACCTGAAATCGCGGGTAGTTTGTACCCATCGAAACGCGTTGATTACCAATTAAATTTACCTTCTCTCGAATATTCCACGACCAAATCAAGGAAGTTTCCAAGGCATTAAAGGTTGACAAACCATTGTATTGGTAACCATTTTTGAAATTGAGATTGTGTCTATTTACATCCAATTGGATTACCATGTTGGAGCGAATCGTAGTGGAAAAGGTAGCTCCATACTTTTCCTGCATTGCCATGTTCGAAACAAAAAGATAGCGCAATGATTCGTTTGAAAATAGTCCAGGTGAAAAAAACGGTTTGGTGGCACCAACCTCTGAAACATCACATTGAATGTACAAATTAAGTTTGGTTCCCGATTTTCTATGTAAAAATAGCGTCGAGTACCCGCCATACTTAAACGTTTTATCACCTGTTCCATAACCAAAGTAGGCCCCGAAAAGAAGTGGATTAATTAATTTTTCTGAAGTTTCTATTCCGAGTCCAAATCGATACTTTTCGTAGGCGTTGTAATTAAAAACTCGTTTTAGATCAATGTTAAAAAAAGAAACGGGTATTTTACCTGTTGCCAACACTTTAGCAAAAAAGAGGTACTTATCAAGGTTTTCAGCTTTAGCGAAACTGTCAACCACGTGATAGGTTTTTAACTCTTTCGAATTCAATTCATTTTGACGTAAACGATTCCAGGTCGTATCTGAAATTTTATTGGCTTTATCAGAGGTTTGAATGGATACATTGTTAAATCGCTCCTTTTCCAATTCTTTCGGATTAAAACTTACGCTTTCAATATAGGTTGAACCTTTTCCTTGAAGAAACCCCGATTGATTTTTCTCTTTTCCATAAGTTATCATTGCCGTTTTTAAATAGATTGTTGTCGAAAGTTTATAGGGGAACCACTTTGTATTATTCGTAAATCGATATTCTTGAATAATATTTATATCAATTCCGGAAGTATCTTTATTAAATGGTTCAGCGACAACTTTCTCTATCGCATAACCATTCGTATTTATGAATAATCGTCCTGTTAGACCATCGAAATTCTTATTGAGTCTTGGTCTGTAATAAATGGTGTAGGTCGTATCGTTTTGGTTAAATGTAGAATCCTCCAGAACAAACAAGTAACGATTCAAAGACCCAAAGGCAATCGGATTAACATATTGCTTTCCTAAAACGGATACCTGATTATCATAAAAATGAAATGACTGCATTTCTTGTGCGAAGGTTGAAAACAAAGGATCATTGATTCCTGAAACTTTGAAGGCGTCAATAATTTCCTTTTCCTTGTAAGGTGGCTCAAAAAAGTGGCGGGAAGCAGATTCAGTTATGAAGAAATATTGCTTATCCAAGAAATTGCGCGCTCGAATGATGTTGGAATCCGGTTTGGGAAACATAATCGTATCAAATATATTCTTTCTAGTTTCCTGATCGACATCAAAAATGTATTTGCTGTATTGCTTGCTGATGAATCCATCATTTTCTAAGGGATGGTTTTTCTTTCTGTTTGCTATGACTTTAGCCATAATGACTTCGGCCGGATTGATACCCGGTTTAACGGTTACATTCTCCAATGATTTCAAATTAGGAGTCAAAAAGATAATACTATCGCCATTGGTTAATGTAATTGTTGTATCACTATATGAAGTTGCTTTAACGCTAAAATTTTGATTTACATTGACTAATTTGAATTTTCCATCAATATCCGAAAGGAAAGGCTTTTCAAATTCTGGATAAATTTTGCCAAATGAAATTGGTTCGTTTGTATAAACGTCTTTTAAGTATAAGTTCTGAGCATATGCAGAATTCAAACCAACTAGGATGAATATAAAGTAAATATGGATTTTAGTCATTGGAATATTTCAAATATAATCAAAATTCTCACAAACGAAAAAACCCCGTCTGCTGTGTGCAAACGGGGTTTTTAAAAAATCGGCGTCGACTTACTCTCCCACGGTCAAAACCGCAGTACCATCAGCGCAAGCAGGCTTAACTTCTCTGTTCGGAATGGGAAGAGGTGGACC
>JBEIKF010000109.1:0-5961 GCA_040379905.1 Crocinitomicaceae bacterium | reverse complement strand
TACACCATCTTTGTATGGTAAAATTAAATTCAAGTTGCTGCCATTTCTCAAGTAAAAATCACTATAAACTGTTCGATTGGTTCGATCTGGTATGATATTGCCGTAAACAGGGCCTTCACCCAAAACACCATCATCCCATTTTATTCGAAATGGACGCTGTGGTTTGCCTCTTGCCCCCCATCCTCCATCCATAATGATTCCAGCCCTTTGAGAAAAAAGAAGGTTGTGGTTCAGCGTTGAGTCGAAGTAATCAACCGATGCCGTTTTCAATAAATCAAGCGTTGGATTGTCGAACATTCCTGTGGGTCCGAATAAGTTTTGCGGGTCGCTAACTAAAGAAATAATTGGTGTTGTATGGTTAACATTGAACAGGTAACTGGCCGAGGTGATTGTGCTTGGGATCAATCCATTCAGATACGATCTTGCTCGTAAAATTTTTGATTGAAAAATATAAATTGGAGTTCCATTCCATTGGGATGAGTTTTCATTTGGATCGCTCCCGTCGAGGGTATAGTAAATTGTCGCATTTGGATTGTTGGGGTCTGATATCGTTACAGAGATTGGACTGGGGAATATGCCACTGTTTATTGAAAAGACAGGTGCGGCAGCATAGCCATCTGAAGGAATGGAAAAGTTGTTGCTAGTTCCCGGTGTTGATACACTGAATTGTTTCAAGGTACCGGAAGCATCCAAAAAGTGACCAATACTGACGTCATACCCAGGCCCACAATTGATATTCAAAACACTAACTAATGATCCGGAAGGGTTGTATAATTTAATTGCTTCACCTGAAGCGCTAATTTTAAAATTGGTATGATTAAAATTTCCTGCTTCCGGAATGAAGCGTGTGGTCATCTCATTCAAACCGGTGTTTGCAATACTTAATTCGATGTAATTATAGCTTGCAGGGTCTGGAGATAAGACCTCAAAAGCCAAAGAATCGATAATTCCTGCGGTAAGTCCAGCAGCTTGCAACTCTGTTCCTTTAAGTAAAATTTGGTGTTTAGAACTCCAATACCAATTCCCATATGGAGCTGGATAATCAAAAGGACTGTTTTGAATGGCCCCATTATCGATAACAATATTATTCAATCTCAAATTAGGACGCTGGGGTGCAGTAGACCAGCCATTTTGATAGTTGCATGCCGAAGCCGCCCCAGTTTCACCTCCAGCAAATGTCGTTGAATTATATGTTGTGGCGGTTTGTGCGTGAACAGAATTGTATGTCCAGTTATCGCTGTATGAACAAATATTTAATACGAGGTTAGAAATTCCATCCCAATTATACGGAGTGCTTAAATGATGGTTGCTCCATCCTACCTGAGCAGAATATGAAGAGTCAGATAAGACTGTTGTAAACGAACTGGAATAATAACGGTTTTTCTCACTACAAAATACCACAATAAATTCACCTGGTTGAATAATTTGATGGGGGAAAACCCATTCGCCTGGCGCAGAATTATCGCTAAGGCTGTAATTGTGTAAATCAATTGGAGAGGAACCCGCATTATAAATTTCAATCCAATCTTCATAATCACCGTCTTCATCAGAAAGGATGGTGAAGTTTTTATTGCTTCCTTCGTTAAGGACTATTTGCCCAAAACCCAAAGACACAAGAAAAACAAATAGTGTGGTAATAAGCGAATTCATGTGGATTTTATTTGTTAATCAAATATAGTATATTTTACAAAAAGTCAGAGCAGGTTGATTTTAAATGAAAAGGCATTGAATTTCACAAGACCTTAGATCATTTCATTGGAATCATTTGTTAAAAATCAAGTTAAATTACAATTACGATTGGTTTCAGGTGAAATATATGTAAACGTTATTACGCTTAATTATACTATTGTCCTAATATTTTTGCATCAACAAAAAATTCAGAATGTATATCAATGTGGTGGTCTGAAGTCAATAATTCATCAGTCTTAATGAAGCTCAGACCGCTTCGCGTTCTTCATCGCTCTCGTTTTCATTCTGTTTCTGAAAGAAAAGCGCCCGGAATTTCAGAGCGAGAAACAGAACGAGAATGAGTGAAAAAGAAAAAGCGCCATTACTTTCGTAACAGCGCTTTTCTTTTTAGTAGCGGGGACACGAATATCCTCCATTTCATTTCGGATGGACCTAAATGGGGGCATAACAAGGAAAAGCTCAGACCGCTTCGCGTTCTTCCTTTTTACATTCCCATCCGCTTTTGAAAGTAAACTTTCAGTGCTTCTGGAAATGCAAAAAGCCAGTCAAATTTTGACTGGCTTTTCCTAGTAGCGGGGACACGACTCGAACGTGCGACCTTCGGGTTATGAGCCCGACGAGCTACCAACTGCTCCACCCCGCAATATATCTTTTATTGCCTATTTCAATTCATTCTCGAACCTGCGTCCGTCAACTGACGGATATGAGCCCGATGTGCTAATCCCGAAACTTTGGGACTCCACCCCGCAATATATCTTTATTGCTTATTTCAATTCATTTTCGAACTTACGTCAGTCAGCTGACGGATATGAGCCCGATGTGCACTAGTTTCAAATTCTGAACTCAAATGCAGTGCAAATATACGCATTCATTGTTCAAAAACAAAATTTACTTTTCACAAGAACAAAAACAACTAGTCGTTGTCATGATGCTCAGCGCGCTTTTCGCTTGAATTCTTTACCACATCACCACGCAATTCTGGGCGACGAACCTTACCCCCAGAATTTCCTACAGCTACCATAATTCCAAACGCGGTGGCGGCAAGTGCCAATGTGAAACTTTTCATCATTCCATGGTTGGAAGCTTTGGATTTCCACATCACAACGAGCACAATCATTGATGAGATAGCCAAGGCAATCATTAAAAGCAACGCAGTTTCCGCCAACTCTTCGTGTTCATGGATCATGTCGTGGGACGCATCTTTAAATTGCTCAGCAACCTCTTCAGCACCCTCACCTGTGAAATACGACGGCAAAGTGATTATTCCAGTAGCGATGAACGTAACCAAACCGGTTTTCTCCAAGGTGTTGTTTCGACGCAACATCCCAATTCCGAAGATGATTAGACCTATTAATGACCCAAAAATTGGTGCATGATTCAAAATTAAGTGCAAATGTCCAGCGTCCATACCATTTAGTTTTTAGCGAATGTATCGCTTTATTTGAAATGCGATAATGATTTATGTCAGCAATTTTTGCACTTTTCATTGAACCGGCAACAATCACGAATTCCATTAAAACTCCAAATCCTTGATCAAAGGAAAAACCTCAACAGATTTTTTCAATGCATACAAAGGTAAAGTCGGCATCAAGTCATTCACTTTTGCTTCGTCAATGTCTTTGAAAATAAGCACCGCGCCATTACGTGTTTGACGCAAAAAAAGTTGATCGAGAAAACCTTCTTTTTTCCATTGCGCAACCACTTCGCGCTCGTGTTGAATGATTTCAGGGAAATTCGCTGGGAGATTCTCTGTGTCAATTGTCAGGATAACCATTATTCTATTCATCGTGTATTTTTATTAATGCATACCGAAAGTACTACCTTCGCCTAGTTATCTAGTCAATATACCATTTTTATGTATAGGCTAAAATTTTAGACCAATGGAAAACACCAAGGTTCGAAAGACAAAAGACTTTATTCCCGGCAACTGTCCAGTAGGATTTTGCATGAACATTATCGGAGGAAAATGGAAGCCAAGCGTGATCCATATGATCCGAACCGATCGAAATCGATATAGTTTATTGTTGAAGAACATCCCAGAAATCAGCAAACAAACCTTAACAAATCAATTGAGGGAATTGGAAACAGACGGCATAATCGAGCGCATCATTTATCCAGAAATTCCACCGAGGGTTGAGTACAAAATCACATCCTATGGCAGTACCTTATTGCCCATCATCGACAGCATGTACCAATGGGCGAAAATCCACATGCCCAATATGCCAGAGGATAAAAAAGGGGTGTGTTAGGGTGCAGCTACAAACACCAAAAAAAGAAACTGTGATTATAGTTAGATTTTTGTTTTTCAATAAAGACTGTATCTTTTATTTTTTTATATCAATTAAACAAAGTAAATTGAACAAAAATAACTACTACTATGGCACGCATTCAACGTATTCTTTTGATTTGTCTAATACCTTTATTCTCTCATTCACAAGTTTTTAACTACTCAACATTAGATTTTAATAATGTAAAGTCTCAGGTGAATGACGAGGGAGCCTTTTTCTTTCCTTCAGCTTCAAATAGTTTAGGGTATGAAATTCCTAAAGGCGGAGGTGTCAGTTCAATTTATTGTGGTTCCTATTTTTTTGGCGGCTACGATGCATTGGGTCAACTTCACCTGAGTGGTTCTATGTATAACCATGATAACGTTTCTTCGGGTGATGGTTTACATTCTGGTCCAATTGCCAATCAAAACGCCTATGCCAGCGTTCAATACAGCAATCTCTATCAAAATTCAATTTGGAATGTCGCATCCGCAGACATTGACAACCACATCGCCAATTTTCAAAACTCGGGGTATGTGATACCAAGCGCTATTGCAACATGGCCTGGTAATGGTGCCTCATCTTTGGGGGTAGCGAATCAACTTGCGCCGTACATTGATTTAAACAACAACGGGGTGTATGAGCCTAACTTGGGAGATTATCCAGATATCCGAGGAGATGAAGCCGTATATGTCATCATGAACGACAAATCGTATCTACCCGATGCAGATGCTATGACCATTGAAGTTCATGCTATGTTCTATCAATTTTCATCTGGAAATTACTTGAATAATACCACATTCTTAAACCTACGTGTTTTCAATCGCAGCAATACTACCTATACGAACTACCGACAAGCCCTAATTATGGATTTTGATATCGGAAATTTCAGTGATGACTATGTAGGATGCTATGCGCCAAACAACGTGCTATTCGGCTACAATGGTGATCTAATCGATGAAGTCAATGCTGGAAATATTGGATATGGCACATCTATTCCAAGTCAAGGTGTGGTGAGTTTATCTCATGACCTATACAGTGCGGGTCCTTATGGTCAAGGGGGACAAACATTTCCTGATGAATTAGGCACTTGGTTGATGATGAATGGTCAAGATTATAATGGTTCCTATTGGACCGATTTGAATAGTTTACCAACATTATTCAAATGGAATGGAAATCCAAATATACCGACAGATTGGCATGAACTTTCTCTGAACAACCCCAAAGGCGACAGACGCGGAATCATGACCATTCAGGAGCCGAATTTACCTGCAGGCGGATCGATTTGTACTGATTATGCATTCATTTACGACCGCAGTGCAGGACCTTTCGAAAATGCTCAGAATGTTATTTACATCGCGGATGCCATTCGCAACTTTTACCAGTCCAGTGATTTTTTCCCGTGCCAATCGGGTGTATTCAGTGCAGTGAATCACATCGAAGAAAATACAGCAGCTTCAGTTTTTCCGAATCCTTCGAATGGACAGTTTACCATAGAAATGGCACAATCTTCAGCATATTCTATACGGGTGACAGACGCTCTTGGGAAAATAGTTCATACTGAACATTTTATTGGGAAATCTGCGAACATACGCTTAAATCAGGTAGTGTCACAAGGAGTTTATTTCGCGACTATTGACTCTGAGTTAGGGACTTTCACTCATAAGGTGGTCATTGAATAAACTAGGCTCATGAATCATGAAGAATTCACCGATTCTCCCAAGTCAGGTTGGTCCATTGTAGCGATCTTTACTCCACGCTACAAAAAAAAACGCTATCACTATTTTAATGGCGCTTTATTCTTTTTCCCACACTAACCCTTCTCGCTCTGTGCGATTAATATGAGGCACTAATATTTCACAAAGCTAATACTCGAATTCCTGATTTTTCCGGTAGAATAAATGTTGTATGGGCCTGCAGGAAGTTTTTCAACATCGAAAACGAACAAAGAACTTCCTGAAGGACTTTGCAACACCGTGGGAACTAATTGGGTTTCCTTACCCTC
>JBEIKF010000108.1:0-5988 GCA_040379905.1 Crocinitomicaceae bacterium | reverse complement strand
GCAACTGGCTCAATAGTTTTACAACTTTGAATAAGTAGTAAAATCAGAACAAGAGTTAAAAATCGCATAGTCATAAAAATAAAAAAGGCTCCGAAGAGCCTTAAAATTAATTCATTTTCGCAATTAATCCACGATCTAGCGCATCTAAAAATTCTTCCGTATAAACGAAATGTTCTCCGTGATTAACTTTGTTTCCGTGAACACAAACTGCCAAATCCTTGGTCATAATACCCGATTCAACTGTTTCAATACATACTTGCTCCAATGTTTGACAAAACTTTATCAGCTCTTGATTTCCATCTAATTTACCTCGAAATGCTAATCCTCTTGTCCAAGCAAAAATCGATGCAATTGGATTCGTTGATGTTTTCTTTCCGGACATGTGGTCTCTGTAGTGACGCGTTACTGTTCCATGTGCTGCCTCTGATTCCATAATTTCTCCATCAGGGGTAATTAATACTGATGTCATTAGTCCCAAAGATCCAAATCCTTGTGCAACGCTGTCAGATTGAACATCACCATCGTAGTTTTTACAAGCCCAAACAAAGTTTCCGTTCCACTTCAAAGCTGAAGCGACCATGTCATCAATTAAACGGTGCTCATAAACGATTCCGGCAGCCTCAAATTTCGCTTTGAATTCATTCTGATAGATCTCCTCAAAAATATCTTTGAAACGACCATCGTATTTTTTCAAAATAGTATTCTTAGTTGAAAGATATAAAGGCCATTTTTTAGAAAGCGCCATATTGAAACAACTATAGGCAAAACCACGAATTGATTCGTCCGTGTTGTACATAGCCATTCCAACGCCATCTCCTTTGAAATTATATATTTCAAATGTTTGAGTCTCGCCACCGTCTTCTGGGGTGAACGTCATGGTCAATTTTCCTTTACCCTTAAAAACTGCATCTGTCGCACGGTATTGATCCCCAAAAGCATGACGACCAACGATTATTGGTGCAGTCCAATTTGAAACCAAGCGAGGAACATTTTTCATTACAATCGGCTCACGAAAAACGGTTCCGTCCAAAATATTACGAATTGTGCCGTTAGGTGATTTCCACATGGACTTCAGGTTAAATTCCTTAACACGAGCCTCATCAGGAGTAATGGTTGCACACTTGATTCCAACCTTATATTTTTTTATCGCTTCAGCTGCATCAACCGTAATTTGGTCATTGGTTTCATCGCGCTTTTCTATTCCTAAATCATAGTATTTGATATCCAAATCGAGATAAGGCAAAATCAATTTATCCTTGATGAATTTCCAAATGATTCGTGTCATTTCATCGCCATCCAATTCAACTACGGGGTTTACAACTTTAATTTTCGACATATAAATAAAATTTATGAGTGACAAAAGTAGAAATTTTTGTAAAATGCCTCCGTCATTCACATACTTATTTGTGTCAAATTATAAAATTAAAATCGTATTACGGCACCAATCCCATTAAATTCTGTCAATTCTCCTTTTGGTAAAAAAACAACCTCAGCTCCTGAATTCATCGTCGCTTCGATAATTTCATCATAAATGTCATCAAATACTCCTGGTTTATTTCGATCTTCTTCAGGAACAAAAGTAATTGTGTTGTTATCAATTCGGGCAGGACGAAATAGGTTTTCTTCAATGAATACAGTCCGAATGCGACCTTCGGAAGTAGCATGCCAAATTTCATTAGCATCAGACATATATTGACCACTTGCCAAAGCCTCCTCCAGCTCGTGTTTTCGAAGACGATTTTTTTCAAATTGCTGTTTACGAACAACTTGCCAAGCTTCACGAATGATGGTATTAGCATCCAAATATAATTTATTTCCTTTCATGTAATCAGGAAAAATGGTTTCCTTGAGATCTGCGACTTTCATATATTCGGCGCAATTCATTTGTTGGCTGCAAAGCAGAACAGGTTTGGGATTATTGTTTCGAATCTCATTTACAGCTTTGTCAATTCGGTTATAAAATTCCAATAACAAATGTTGTTGTCGATTGGCGTTCTTTAATTCGTTTGTATCCGAAGAATAAAGGTCACTATTTTCAATTGGAAATGGGTTACCATATTCTTTGATAGGTGTTTCATCAAACGCTTCCAGTAATCGGGCTTTGTATTCACTGAAAACCAACACATAGTAATTCGTTTTCATATGTAAAACCCGAACCAAATCCCTCGTAGCGAAAGAGCTGTCAATTACCACACGATTTTCAACCTGCATAGGCAGATGCATAAATTTTGAAACATTTTCGCTAACGAATAAAATCAAGCAATCGAGGTTTTTATCGAAATGAACTTGAGCGGCTAAATCTTTCAAACGTTTACTCATAAATCGAGCCCTCTCCTCTGATTCGCATTGAAACAATCGATTTTCTGCTTCAGAGATAAGTTTACGGAGTTGCAAACGGTCCAAATCGTATTGTTGCTTGTTGCGATGCGTGTTCATTATTACCGTTATACAGCAATCCGAAATAACGTCTTTCAGTTCTTTTAATAAGTGGTTCATATCGTAAAGTTTTGAAAAGTGAAATTAGCTTTCAGATCACCTTACAATGTTACATTCGATTGAATCTGATTTATGAAGATTTTATTTGAATGTTCTACTTTTTAATTGCTAATTGCTAACGTGATAATTTCGAATTGTTTTTCTCGAACTAAAGTTTAGCCATTCGTAATTATGAGCTATCCGTTTAAAAAATTACCACTCGAAAGCCAAATCACTCATCCACTTCCCTTGAACACGAAGGGTTTGTTCGATTACATCACGAACGCAGGTTTGCCCACCATTAAATGGAGATTGATAATCCACGAAGGATTTAATGTCAATTACAGCATCTTGAGGACAACTAGAAACACCTACTCTTTTCAATACTGGAATATCGGGAATGTCATCACCCATGTACAGAACTTGTTCGTCTTTGATGGAATGTCGAGATAAAATATCATTGTAGCAAGATAATTTGTTATGCGTTCTCAAATGGACTTCGGTTACCCCAAGTCCTAACAGTCTGTCTTGAACCTCAATAGAATGACCTCCCGTGATTATGAAAATCTTATACCCCATTTTCGAAGCGTACTGAACAGCATAACCATCCTTCGCGTTTAAGGCCCTGAAATTATCATCTTTCATCAAATAGACTTTCCCATCTGTAAATACACCATCCACATCAAAGATGAAGGTGCTAATTTGATTCAATTTCTGTTTGTAACTAATCATTTTTTGTAGGTGTCAAGAATACTCGATGTAATAACATTATATAGCTCCAAGTGTTTTCCTGAAAGCATCTTTTGATGTTCTTGAATTACATTCAAATCTCCTCTTCGTCCTGGTCCAGTTTGACCTTCATATAAATCTGAATGCAGGAGTTTGTCACAGGTTTCTTTCAGTAAAGGCACTAAAAGTTCCCAATTCAATCCATTTTCTTCTAATTCAGTTTTTGAAACGTATGCCAGGTGATTCATGAAATTATTGAGAAAAACGGCTGATAAATGATACTGCTTTCGCTGTTCTGAATCACAATATTGAAAATTGAAACCAATTCTAGAACAAAAAGATTCTAATTGCTTTCTAAAATCTAACTCTTTAGTTTCCAAAAGAATGGGGATTTCGTTGCTTCTTAAATTCTTCCCGTTCGTGAATGTTTGAAGTGGGTAGAACACCCCACAGTTTGGGTGATTGATTTCTTTTAAGTTAACTGCGCCGGCTGTAAAAACAACTTTCTGAGTAGGATTAATTCGCTCAACAATTGTTTTGACAGAATCATCATTGACTGAAACTACGATTAAATCTGCTTTTAATACTGTAAAGTCTTCAACGAATTCACTATGAACAAAATTAGCTAGTGCTTTTCCTGTTAATTCATTTCTACTTGAAATTCGAGGTATTCGAATCCCATTTTCATAAAAAATAGCTGAAAAAACACCCGCAACCTTCCCGGAACCGATGAACGCGACGGATGAAATTTCGGACCCCGAAATCATTTACCGTGACACTGCTTGTATTTCTTTCCGCTACCGCAAGGACAAGCATCGTTTCGGCCAACTTTTGGGTCAGCAATAACCGGCTGCTTTTTTTCCTCTTGTGGGAATGAATTATCAATTGCTTGCTGATAACCTTGTCGTCCTTCAAAACGAGGTGGTTGAGTTGACGAAGTGTTTGATGTATTTGATTGGCTTCGTTCGTAATTATTTTGGCGATCTTCCTTGTTGGTTTGCTTGAATTCTTGTTCAATTGGAATATCCAGTTTCATCAATAATTCGACGGCTTCCTCATTCAAACGATTCATCATGGATTTGAAAAGTTCGTATGATTCCAATTTGTATACTACCAAAGGATCTTTTTGCTCATAAGTCGCATTGTTTACCGCGGAACGCAAATCATCCATTTCCCGTAAATGCTCCTTCCATTCGTCATCAATTTTGGCAAGAATGACATTTTTCTCAAACGACTTGGAAATAATTTTTCCTTCCGATTTGTATGCGTCTTCCAAATTAACAATCAACTGCATTTCTTTTCTTCCATCCGTCAATGGGAAAACAATATTCTTATATTGATGGGACATGGTTTCAAAAACATGCTTGATTTGAGGTAAACCTTTCGCAGCAATTTTATCACATTTGCGCTCGTATTGGTCGCGCATTGAATGGTAGATTTTTTCGGTCAAATCTGCTTTTGAAATCGCTTTGAATTCATTTTCATCAACTGGAGATTCAATTCCAATTAAACGAATAAGTTCCATTTCAAATTCCTGAAATTCGCCATTGGCATGTGTTTGAACGGTTGTTTCACAAAGTTCATAGAACATATTGTCAATGTCTATAGCCAAACGATCTCCGAATAATGCGTTTCTTCTTTTCTTATAGATTGCTCGACGCTGCGCATTCATTACATCATCGTATTCTAACAAACGTTTACGCATTCCAAAGTTGTTTTCTTCTACTTTTTTCTGCGCGCGCTCAATTGATTTGGAAACCATTCCCGCCGTGATAACTTCGCCTTCTTTCAATCCCATTCGGTCCATCAATTTTGCAATACGTTCCGAGCCGAATTTACGCATTAAGTCATCTTCCAATGAGACGAAGAATCGTGAAGAACCCGGATCACCTTGACGACCTGAACGACCTCGCAACTGACGGTCCACACGACGCGAGTCATGACGTTCTGTTCCTATAATTGCCAAACCTCCCGCTTCCTTCACATTAGGTCCTAATTTGATGTCCGTTCCACGTCCTGCCATGTTCGTTGCAATCGTCACTGCACCTGCAAAACCTGCATTCGCAACAATTTCAGCTTCTTTTTGGTGGTATTTCGCATTCAAAACTTGGTGCTGTATTTTCTTCATTTGAAGCATTCTACTCAATAATTCGGAAATCTCAACGGTTGTCGTACCTACTAAAACTGGACGTCCAGCAGCCACTAAATCTTCTATTTCCTGAATTACCGCATTGTATTTTTCACGAGCTGTTTTAAATACGAAATCATCTAAATCTTTACGAACTACTGACTTATTTGTAGGAACAACAACAACATCCAATTTGTAAATATCCCAGAACTCATTTGCTTCCGTTTCAGCGGTACCGGTCATTCCGGCAAGCTTGTGATACATTCGGAAGTAATTTTGAAGGGTAACTGTTGCATAAGTTTGTGTTGCCGCCTCTACCTCGACATTTTCTTTCGCTTCGATCGCTTGGTGCAATCCATCGGAATATCTTCTTCCTTCCAAAATACGTCCGGTGGATTCATCAACAATTTTCACTTTTCCATCCATGATTACATACTCCACTTCTTTTTCAAATAGCGTATATGCTTTTAACAATTGATTAATGGAATGAATACGCTCAGATTTGATTGAATATTCACGAACTAATGCATCTTTTCGCTCCAAATAAATATCCGGTGAAAGATTTTCTTTCTGCAACTTGGCAATTTCCGCACCGATATCAGGCATGATGAAAAATCCTCGATCGTCTTTCCCTGAAACCAAATCAATCCCTTGGT
>JBEIKF010000107.1:0-5998 GCA_040379905.1 Crocinitomicaceae bacterium | reverse complement strand
CAGTGGCTTTCCAATTACTTGTTATTGATTCGATCCATGTCCAGGCTGCTTCCAATTCATCTTGACGCATAAACAAAGTTTGGTTTCCACGAATCACATCGATGATTAGTCGCTCATAGGCTTCTGGAAAACGTTCTTTGAAAGAATCCAAATAATCAAGTTTGAGGGCAATAGGTTTGTAACGATAACCTCCTGGCCCTGGAATTTTTGTCATTTGAACCAATTCGATGCGTTCCTCAGGTTGTAAACGGATAATTAGTTTGTTGTTGTTCAATTTTTCTTTGGACGGAAAAATGTTGTGTCGAACTTCCTTGAAATTGATGACGATTTCAGAATAGCGTTTCAACATGCGTTTACCTGTTCGCAAATAAAAAGGGACTTCTTTCCATCGCCAATTATCTACATAAGCCTTTATCGCTACAAAAGTTTCCGTTTTGGAGTTAAATTTTTCAATGTCTTCTAAATAAGACTGAACTTCAACACCTTTTACAATCCCCCTTGTATATTGACCTTTAACTGTATCCGTTAAAACAGATTTCTTATTGAACAAACGCATCGCGCGAAGCACTTTCAATTTTTCATTTCGAACTTCATCTGCCTCCAACGTGTGCGGTGGCTCCATTGCCACTAAACACAAAAGTTGCAGCAAATGATTTTGAACCATATCCAAAAGTGCACCACTATTATCGTAATAGGACGCTCGTTTTTCAACACCTAAGCTTTCAGAAACGGTAATTTGAATATTATCGATGTGTTCTGAATCCCATGCACGCTCGAATAAATTGTTTGCAAAGCGAAGGACCATTAGATTCTGAACTGTTTCTTTGCCTAGATAATGGTCGATGCGATAGATCTGTTGCTCACTAAAAGCTTTAGTTATTTCCTCGTTTATCGATTTCGAAGATTCCAAACTATAGCCAAGAGGTTTTTCAAGAACAACCTTGCTCGTTTTCTTTACAAGTCCAGAATTTTTTAATGTTTGAGCAATGGGACCGAAAGCGGAAGAAGGAGTGGAAAAATAATAGATGTTTTGGAAGTTTGGAAAACTATTCAAAAAACCCGAAAGTTCGGAATATCCTTCAACGGAAGCCTCAGGAGCTGAGATTAATTTAACTTTTTTAATGAATTCATCAATTTCGAAATCAATTTCATTGTCGTCGGTACTTTCTTTCAAGAAACGAACGAGATCGTTGTAAAATGTTGTTTCAATTGAATCTCTTCGAGTAATAGCGATAACATTGTATTCGCACAGCAACTGTCCATCAATTTGCCTGTGGAAAAGAGCTGGATAAATTTTTCTCAAAGCTAAATCACCATCGCCACCAAAAACGACTAAGTTGAAAGAATTAAAAACTTCTGCGTGTTTGGATTTTTTTTTTGTATTGTTATTCATGATTTTGAATGTGTCAAAATTACACTAAGTATTTCAAAGTTACAATTTTTTACTTGTCAAATTCTTTATTTTATTTAAAAAATTCAAAAAAAATGTAATTATTTTTGGAAAATAAAAATAGTATGTATATTTGAACTTGTCAAAGTGACACTAAGTAACTAAAAACTAAAAATTATGAAAAAACTGTTTACTTTAATCTCAGCGATTGCTTTTAGCTCGCTATCTTTTTCTCAATCCATTGGGATGATTGGGGATTTTTCGAATTGGTCTACTGATGAGGTAATGACCACTTCAGACAACATTACATACACTACATCTGGTTTTACATTCACGGTAACAGGTGGTGTTAAATTCAGACAAGATGCAGACTGGGCAATCAATTGGGGTGACGCAGCTTTCCCATCAGGAACTGGAACTCAAGGAGGTTCAAACATTCCTGTACCTGCTGGAACTTATGACGTAACCTTTAATATTACAACTGGCGAATATAGCTTTACTGCTGTATCAACTGGTTTTGACGAGATTGGATTCACTGGTGGATTTAATGCTTATGCTTCCGTAGTTCCTATGGCTACTTTAGATGGAATTGATTACGTTTACACTGATAAATTTTTCGTTGCTCCTAACGTTAAATTTGCGAGAACTGCACCAACTGCAACGAATTGGGGAGGAACTGCTTTCCCTGCAGGAACAGCAGTTGCGAATACAAACGATATTCCATTAACAGTTGGATATTATAATGTTTCTTTCAACAAAAATACCCTTGCTTACAATTTTCAGCAAGTACCAATTGGATTAATTGGTACTGCAATTCCTCCTTTCGATTGGTCAGTTGATGTTCCTATGACATCTACGGATGGTGGTATCACTCATTACCTGTATAACTTCACAATTAATGATGGTGTAGCTAAATTTAGAGCAAATGGTGGATGGGCAACAAATTGGGGTGGTCCTGCTGATTTTCCTGCTGATACGGCATTTGTCAACGGTCCAGACATCGCTGTTGCGGCTGGAACTTATGATACGATTTCTTTCAACCGTTACACTGGGCAATTCAGTTTTGGTGGTTCAGTTGAGCCAGGATTAGGAATCAAAGATTTGGAGAAACTAAATGCTTCTGCTTATCCAGTTCCTGCTGACGATATAATTACCTTTGTTGCTGACGTAAAAGATTTCGAAGTTATCATTACCGATTTAGCTGGAAAAGTATTAATGAAAACTACAAGTAATACTGTAAATATTAGCTCTTTTGCTACAGGAACTTACTTTTATCAACTTAAATCTGGAAACAAAGTTGGTTCAGGTAAATTGATCAAAAAATAATTTAATTTTAAGTTCGAAAAGGCCTAGGTTGAAAAACTTGGGCCTTTTTTTTAAATTGTAAAATTATGAAGTACATTGTTTTTGTTTTTGCAATCGGTTGTTCAATCTTTGGAAAATCCCAAATTTTAACTTTGAATCCAGCATTCCCGACAGTAAATGATGTTGTTACAATTACCTATGATGCAACTTTAGGTAATGCAGCACTAATTAACCAAAGTCAAATTTATTGTCATACGGGACTGATAACATCAACGAGTACTTCACCAACCAATTGGCAGTATGTTCAAGGAACTTGGGGAACTGCAGATCCAGATGTTACTATGACCAATATTGGAAATAACAAACATCAAATAACAATTGATATAGACCAATTTTATGCAGTACCAGGTTCAGTTACAGTATTGAAATTGGCATTTGTTTTTAGAACTGCAAATGGTTCCATCGTAGGACGAGAAGCAGATGGTTCAGATATTTATTATGATTTAGTACAGCCTGGAAGTGGGTTACAAGCTCAACTTTTCAGTCCTAACAATAATTCTACTATTCTAAATCTTGGCGAAACACTTTCTGTTAATGGTCAATCAAGTCAAACTTGTACATTGTCCTTGTATGAAGATGGACAGCTATTAACTACTTTATCAAACATAAATACGCTTAATTATAATTTAACGGCAACTAACCAAGGAACTCACCTTTTGAAGCTTGTAGCAGAAAATGGATTAGAAATTGTTCAAGATAGCGCTTACTACACCGTCAACCCTTCAATTACTGTCCAAGATCCTCCGTCAGGAACTAAAAATGGGATCAATTACCTCAATGATTCAACGGTTGTTTTGCGTTTATTTGCCCCTGAAAAAGAACACGTTTATGTAATCGGAGATTTTAATCAATGGGTTCCTTCTGCAAGTTATTATATGAATTTGTCGTTGGATTCAACAACCTGGTGGCTAACGATTGGAGGATTGACCCCCGGTCAACGCTACGGATATCAGTATTTAATTGATGGAAATCTGAAACTAGCAGATCCGCTAAGTACCTTAATTTTAGATAAGAATAATGACGCTTCTATAGGAGCATTAACAAATCCCAATCCGCATCCGTATCCGAATGGCCTGACAACCGGATTTGTAACAGTAATGCAACCTGGAGCAACGGGTTATACTTGGCAAAATACAAATTTCACTTCTCCTGAAAATAAAGATTTACTGATTTATGAGTTACTTGTTCGAGATTTCGTTCAAAAAAGAAATTACCAAACATTGATTGATACACTTGATTATTTGGATAAACTGGGTATCAATGCTATTGAATTAATGCCTCCTGGTGAATTTGAAAACAACGAAAGTTGGGGTTATAATCCTTCATTTCACATGGCGCTGGACAAATATTATGGTACTCCTCAAAAATTCAAAGAATTTGTTGATTCTTGTCATGGACGTGGAATTGCGGTAATTGTTGACATGGTTCTTAATCATGCTTTTGGTCAAAATCCTATGGTTAATATGTATTGGGATGCGGTAAATAATCGACCAGCTTCCAACAGCCCTTGGTTTAATGCGATTTGTCCGCACGAACCTTATTGTTGGGGTTATGATTTTGATCATACACGACAAGCTACAAAAGATTACATCGACCGAGTGAATGCATATTGGTTGGAGGAATACAATATTGATGGTTTCAGATTTGATTATACCAAAGGATTCATCAACAACGGAAATGGATTTAGTACAGATCGAATAAACATTTTAAAACGAATGGCAGATACGATTTGGTCTGTTAAACCAAACGCATATGTAATTCTTGAACATTGGTGTGATAATGCAGAAGAAAAACAATTGGCTGAATATGGAATGATGCTTTGGGGGAATTTGACCCATTCATACAACGATGCTACTATGGGGTATACATCAACTTCAAACATTAGCAATGGAATATATTCGGCCAGAACATGGACGGTTCCGCATTTGGTTTCCTATATGGAAAGTCACGATGAAGAACGCTTAATGTTTAAGAATATTACATTCGGAAGCACAGCTAATCCAAATCATAATACAAAGGACGAATACACAGCTCTTGGAAGAATGCAAACGGCAGCGGTAATTTTCTTCTCGCAGCCAGGTCCTCGCATGATTTGGCAGTTTGGTGAGTTAGGTTATGATATTTCAATTGATATTCCATGTCGTGTTTGTAATAAACCAATATTATGGAATTATTTCGCAGAAGCTCGCAGAAAGCAATTGTACGATGTCTATGCTGCAATGATGCATCTTAGAAATACGTATAGTACATTCACTACACTCAACTTCAACTATATGCTTTCTGGGGCGGTTAAGCGGATGAAACTGAATGATCCGGCCATGAATGCAGTTGTTTTGACAAATTTCAGCGTAAATAGTCAAGATGCCACACCTTCCTTTCACCATACTGGAATATGGTACGAGTATTTTTCAGGAGATAGTATTGTGGTTGCAGATGTTAATGCTGTTTTGAATATGACTCCAGGAGAATATCGCGTTTATACGGATGTCAAATTGGATCAACCGCAAATAACGGATGCGCCCGCCTCGTTGGATGAAATCGTCCACGATGAAACTTCCTTAATCGTTTATCCAAACCCAACCTCAGAATTTATAAAATTAAAGTACGAAGGTAAAACCAATTCCGCAGCGTTGATTCAGATTATTGATCAGACTGGAAAGATTATATGGAGCAAAAAATCGCTTTGCTTTATTGGTGAAAATATCGAAGAAGTAAATGTTGATTGTTTTCCTTCTGGAATTTATTCTGTAATTGTTCAACAAGGAAATCATTATCAAACTGCCCTTTTGAATATCGTTAAGTAATGCGTTGTTTATTCCTTCTCGTATTTATTCCAAATATATTTGGACAAGAGGTTCATCCGATAGATAACGAAGCTTTTCTTCAAAACGAAGTAGCTTCAATTTATGTTGATTTACCAAATGACCAACTTCAATTACTTTTAGTCGATAGTCTTTATACCGACCATGAATTTTTAGCATCCTTTCGTTACCAAAGTTCAGTTTTCGCAGATACAATTCAACAAGTTGGTTTCCGAGTAAGAGGTAATACCTCACGAGGAGCAGGTAAAAAATCATTCAACATTGATTTCAATGATTTTATACCTGGTCAGAAATTTAAGGGATTGGACAATATGAATTTGGTTGGAAATCACAACGATCCTTCCCAGTTGCGAGCATGGTTGAGCACTCAGATATTAAAATCAGCGGAATTAACAGTTTCGAGAAACAGCTTCGTCCGACT
>JBEIKF010000106.1:0-6062 GCA_040379905.1 Crocinitomicaceae bacterium | reverse complement strand
GCTGTTTAAATATAGAAAATCTCTATTTTGAGCAGTAATAAATTTTTGATTTACAATATCACCATTAATTCTTACTGAATCAATAGCATAATAAATTTGAAAAACATTGAGCATTTATTCGCTCTCGAACATTTTGAATTCTATCATCATGACGTTTCTAAATTCATTCATGTTCCCGGTAAATTAGATTACATTCTACATTTCGCTTCACCTGCAAGTCCAATTGACTACTTAAAAATTCCTATTCAAACTTTAAAAGTTGGTTCCTTGGGAGTACATAATTGTTTGGGATTAGCCAAGGCGAAAGGTGCTAGAGTATTAATTGCTTCAACTTCTGAAGTTTATGGAGACCCAACTGTTCATCCGCAACCAGAAGAGTATTGGGGTAATGTGAATCCGGTCGGACCACGGGGTGTTTATGATGAAGCAAAGCGATTTCAGGAAGCGATCACCATGGCTTACCACAATTTTCATGGCTTGGAAACGAGAATCGTTCGTATTTTTAACACATACGGGCCACGCATGCGACTAAATGATGGGCGTGTGCTTCCCGCATTTATTGGTCAGGCATTGCGAGGTGAAGATTTAACTGTTTTTGGTGATGGTTCACAAACACGCTCGTTCTGCTATGTTGATGATTTAATTGAAGGAATCGTTCGATTATTGAAAAGTGATTACGCATATCCTGTCAATATTGGAAATCCATCTGAAATTACTATTTCTCAGTTTGCAGAAGAAATTATTCAACTAACAGGAACAAATCAAAAAGTGATTTACAAGGATTTACCTGTCGATGATCCAAAACAACGTCAGCCGGATATTACCAAAGCAAAGGAAATTTTGAGTTGGGAGCCAAAAGTAACGAGAAGCGAAGGATTAAAAATCACCTACGATTACTTCAAACGTTTGACTTCGGAAGAGCTGATGGAAACCGATCATTACAATTTTGATAAATACATAATTAAGTAAAATGGGCTATTTCGCGCACGAATCAGCATACGTTGACGAAGGTTGCCAAATCGGTGAAGGAACTAAAATTTGGCATTTCTCTCACATTATGAATAACTGTATTCTCGGTGAAAATTGTAACATTGGTCAGAATGTTGTCGTATCACCCGACGTGATATTAGGTCGTAATGTGAAAGTGCAAAATAATGTTTCCATATACACAGGAGTTGTTTGTGAAGATGATGTTTTTCTTGGTCCCTCTATGGTTTTTACGAACGTTACCAATCCAAGAAGCGGAGTGAACAGAAGAGGCCAATATTCCAAAACGATAGTCAAAAAAGGCGCAAGCATTGGTGCAAATGCGACGATTGTTTGTGGACATGACATAGGTCAATATGCTTTTATAGGTGCGGGTTCGGTGGTAACCAAGCACATACCTGATTATGCTTTAGTAGTTGGGAATCCCGCTAGACAAATTGGATGGATGAGTGAATATGGCCATCGATTGGTTTTCGATGAGGTTGGTATCGCAATTTGTCCTGAGAGCAAGGAAACTTATGAATTGAATAACAACGAAGTAAGAAAAGTTTAATGTCTGAGAAAAACATAAAATTTGCTGTAATTGGTGCGGGCCACATCGGTAAACGTCATGCTGAAATGATACGACGTGAATCAGATGGTGAACTCGTTGCAATGGTAGATATTCGGGGAAAAGAAGAATGTGGAGCCCAAGATTTCAATGTTCCATTTTTTAGTTCAATTGAGGAATTATTGGCAAGCGATCTCGAATTTGATGTTGTAAATATTTGCACACCTAACGGATTGCATGCTGAACAATCTATAAAAGCTTTAGAGGCAAAAAAACATGTGGTTTGTGAAAAACCAATGGGTCTTACAAAAGAAAGTTGTGAAAAGATAATTTTTAAAGCGTTACAAGTTTCAAGACAAGTTTTTTGTGTGATGCAAAATCGCTATTCACCACCTTCCGAATGGATAAAAGAAGTTGTTTCCAAAGGCATACTCGGTGACATTTACATGGTTCAATTGAATTGTTATTGGAATCGTGACGATCGCTATTACAAAGTTGGTGGATGGAAAGGAACTAAAAATTTGGACGGAGGAACTTTATTCACCCAATTCTCTCATTTCATTGACATCATGTATTGGCTATTTGGAGATATTGATAACATTCAAGGAAAATTCGCTGATTTCAATCACCAAAACACAACGGATTTCGAAGACTCTGGTTTCGTTAGCTTTGATTTCATAAATGGCGGAATGGGATGTATCAACTATTCAACTGCAGTTGCTAATCAAAATTTGGAATCTTCAATGACCATCGTTGGAAAAAATGGAAGTGTTAAAATTGGCGGACAATACATGAACGAAGTTGAAGTTTGCAACATCGTTGATTATGAAATGCCTGTATTGAAAGAATCTAATCCAGCAAACGACTATGGCCCTTACAAAGGTTCCGCAGCCAATCATAACTACGTAATTTCAAATGTAATCGATACGTTGAAAGGTCGAAATTCCCCTACCACCAATGCGTTGGAAGGGCTTAAAGTCGTAGAAATAATAGAAAGAATTTATAAAGTTCGTAACGAACAAACTACCTACACAAAATAAAAAATATGAGTAAACCTATCTACAACCAACTCCTTGACAAAGAAGCCAAACTAGCTGTAATAGGCTTGGGCTATGTTGGATTACCCATTGCACTTGAGTTTGCAAGAAAAATTCAAGTAGTTGGATTTGACATCAACCCACAGCGCGTGGAAATGATGAAAAACAAAATTGATCCTAGTAACGAATTGGAATCCAAGGATTTTGATGGCTGTGACATTCACTTCACCCACAATTTGGAGGATTTGAGAGATGTACAATTCTTCATCGTTGCAGTTCCAACACCTATTGATGATGCAAATCTACCCGATTTGAAACCTCTGATTGGCGCCAGTAAAACAGTCGGAGCCGTTCTAAAACATGGTGATTATGTTGTTTATGAATCCACCGTATACCCAGGATGTACAGAGGAAGATTGTATTCCAATACTTGAAGAAATGTCTGGTTTGAAGTTTAAAAAAGATTTCAAAGTAGGATATTCACCAGAAAGAATTAACCCGGGAGACAAACAACATACCCTTCAAAATGTGGTGAAAGTTGCATCGGGTTGTTGTGATGAATCGCTGGAACAAATTGCAAAAACGTATGAATTAGTTGTAGCTGCAGGAGTTCACAGAGCGCCAACAATTAAAGTAGCCGAAGCTGCTAAAATTATTGAAAACACACAACGAGACGTCAATATCGCTTTGATAAATGAACTTTCTATTATTTTCAATAAACTAAATATCAACACATTTGATGTTTTAGAAGCAGCGGGAACAAAATGGAATTTCTTAAAATTCTCGCCAGGTTTGGTTGGAGGACATTGCATTGGCGTAGATCCATATTATTTGACACATAAAGCTTTACAAGCGGGTTATCACGCACAAGTTATAACAAGTGGACGATACGTCAACGATTCTATGGGATTTTATATCGCCAAGCAAACAGTTAAAAAAATAATCGCGCAAGGAAAACATATACAGGATGCAAAAGTTCTAATTATGGGAGCGACATTCAAAGAGGACGTTAGCGATATTCGAAATTCAAAAGTAATTGATATTGTAAATGAGCTTCAATCGTTCCAAGTTCATGTTGATATCATTGATCCGCATGCCGACTCAAACGAAATGATGCACGAATATGGTGTTGGATTAATTAATTCGTCGGGAAAAGATTACGATGCAATAATCGTCGCTGTTAATCACAAAGAATACATCGGTTTGAATGAAAATTATTTCAAGGGTATTTTGAAGGATGGAAAAGGTGTTTTTGTTGACGTAAAAGGCATTTACAAAGGGAAAATGAACGAATTGGAATACTGGAGTTTGTAATTATGGAAAACTTTGAGAAAAAGATTCTCGTAACAGGAGGAGCTGGATTCATCGGTTCACACGTTATCCGAAGATTATTGAAAAATTACCCAAATTATTTAATCGTTAATGCGGATAAACTTACTTACGCTGGAAATTTGGAAAATCTTTCTGATGTTGATTCACTTCCAAATTATCGATTTGAGAAAATTGATATAGTTGACGCTTCTGCTGTTAATTCCGTTTTTTCGAAATACGCCCTGACAGATGTTATTCATTTAGCGGCAGAATCTCACGTTGATCGTTCAATCGAAGGACCCATGGAATTTGTTATGACCAATGTAGTTGGAACTGTAAATCTACTTCAAGCTGCTCGTGAATACTGGAATGGAGAAAATAATCATGTTTTTCACCACGTCTCTACGGATGAAGTATATGGGAGTCTTGGCGATGAAGGATTGTTTACAGAAGAAACTTCTTATGATCCAAGAAGCCCTTACTCTGCCTCAAAAGCGTCATCCGATCATTTCGTTATGGCTTATTTTCATACCTATGGTCTGCCGATTAAAATGTCAAATTGTTCGAATAACTACGGCAGTCATCATTTCCCGGAAAAATTAATTCCGCTGATGATTCATAACATTCAACATAAAAAACCACTTCCAGTTTATGGAAAAGGAGACAATATTCGTGATTGGTTGTGGGTGGAAGATCATGCAAGTGCTATAGATGCTATTTTCCATAACGGAAAAATTGGAGAATCCTACAATGTTGGAGGATTAAACGAGTGGACAAATATTGAATTGGTTCGTTTTTTATGTCGCTTGATGGATGAAAAACTTGGAAGACAGGACGGAGAATCAGAGGAGCTAATAACTTTTGTTACTGACCGAGCTGGACATGATAAACGTTATGCGATTGACGCAACGAAACTCGAAAAAGAATTAGGATGGAAACCGTCAATCACCTTTGAAGAAGGACTTTCAAAAACAGTTGATTGGTATTTGGAAAATCAAAGCTGGATAGAAAAAGTAACAAGTGGCTCTTACAAGCATTACTATGAAACTATGTATGCCAATCGATAGCTAAATGGGGCTTTTTGATCGTTTTTTCAAGAAAAAAGAGGTTTTGACTCCCTTTGATTTATCTCGCATAAAAGTTGATATGCATAGCCATTTGATTCCTGGAATCGATGATGGATCAAAGGACATGGATCAAACAATTGCCATGTTGGCGAAGTTTGAATCGTTGGGCTTTAAAAAAATAGTCACTACTCCACATATAATGTCAGATGCCTATCCAAATACCCCTGAAATTATCTACAATGGTCTTAACGAAGTTCGGAAAGCATCAAAAGAAGCAGGATTAAATATTGAAATTGAGGCCGCTGCTGAATATTATTTTGACGAAACGTTGATGCCCAAAATTAAAAATAAGGAGTTAATGACTTTTGGAGATCAGTATGTATTGGTTGAATTTGCGTTTCATTCTGCACCGCAATACTTGGAACAGCTCTTTTTTGAATTGCAAACCAACGGGTATCGACCGGTAGTAGCCCATTTCGAGAGATATATGTATTTTTTGGGTGATATCGAGAAAGCCATAGATTGGAGAAGAAAAGGAATCAACATTCAAGTCAACTTAAATTCATTGATTGGTCATTACGGTCCAGATATCCGAAAACAAGCGGAGCGATTGATTGATGCCGGAGAGTTTGATTTTGTTGGAACAGATTGCCATCGCATTGAACATTTGATGTTATTGGAAGATAACTTGAATATGCCATACCTCCACAAAATTGGCAATTACTTAGTCAAAAACATGACGTTGTGAAATTACATTTACTTCGACACGCTAAGACTGAAAAATTTTCATCGAGTGGCAAGGATTTCGATCGCAAATTAATGGAAAAGGGGATTCGACAATCAACCGAAATGTTCAAATTTTTGGAAACAAAGTCGTTTGAAAACACCAATTTATATTGCTCAGCAGCACAACGTACAAAAGAAACATTTAATTTAGTTTGTTCCAAGTTGAAACTCAATCACATTTCCTTTCACCAAGAATTATACTTGGCCGGGTTGGAAGATTTGCTTCAATTTACTTGGAATTTAAAATCTAAAAATGACATTTTCATCATCGGTCACAATGAAGGACTTTCCGAATTAGCTAGTTATCTCAGCGGTTCAAATATTC
>JBEIKF010000105.1:0-6132 GCA_040379905.1 Crocinitomicaceae bacterium | reverse complement strand
GGTATTCGTTTAAGAAATTTTCATTTGAAAACACCTAAAACAAAATTAAACTGTTCGAAATTATTTCTCGTTTTCAATACATGGGAAGATTTTGATTTTTTTGAAGATAAAGTGCGATTTGATGTTGATATTCAACCGAGTAATGTTTCACTTCGTGACGTGTCAATTTTTGCTCCTGACATTGAAGGAATGGATGCTAACCTATTCATCAAAGGTAAAGTATCTAATCCATTATGCAGATTGACGATTTCGAATCTAGATTTACGTTATGGTAAAAAGACAATTGTCCAAGGAAACTTTGTCCTTCCAGATTTCAGAAAGGAAGGCGCAGCAAGTCTCAATGAAGACCTTCGATATGCATATATAAACTTCGAAGAGCTAGAATCATTCAATCTTCCCAAAGGAAGTGGAAAGATTGCCTTAGAAAATCCAATATCAAAATTCGTTTTCGCTGAAATATCAAATCTTAAAACGAAAGGATTATTAAACAATTTTAATTTGATTTTCAAAGATTTAAAAACCAATATCGGAACAATAAGTTTAAATAATTATCTGACCATCGCTCAAAAAAATGACACAACAACTTTCAAACCTATTTCAAATGATTCGACCTTTATTTCAATCCAAAATTTTAATTTGTCTGAATTAATAGATGATGGAAATTTCGGGATAGTCGATGGAGAAATCAAATTACAAGGTTTGTTTACAGGTGAGGGAGCGTTTGAATTATCAGATATTTTTGCCAATTTAAACCGCTTCGATTTTTCCAATTACGCTTATTCGTCAATTAAATTAATAGACGGATCATTAAAAGACGACATTATTGAAGCAAAATTGGATATATCTGATCCTAATTTGTCTTTGAAATATGATGGGAAAATCTCCATCGGTAAAAAACAAGCGTATTTGGTTGATATAGACTTAGAAAAAGCACTTTTAGGCAAATTAGGTTTTTCGAATAAGGAAAATATGTTTCTCGCAACAAAAATTAATTGCGATTTGAAAGGGACTTCTTTGGATCAAATTAAGGGAAATATTACAGCGAAATTTCTATCATACAAACAGGATAGCAATGATTTGAACATTCCCGAATTTAAGCTCGACTTGGAAAGAAATAAGGAATCTGACATTTTTCATTTGAGAAGTTCAATAGTAAATGCCGATGTTTCTGGAAAAATAAATTATGAAACCGTAATTGATGACTTCTTGAGCGAATTATCTGTTGTTTTTCCTTCAATTGACAAGACTAAAAAGAAGGAAAGAGAAAAAGGCAATAGTGATTTCAGTTTTAATTTCACAACAGGAAATTCAGACGATTTCCTATCCATTTTTGTTCCCGACTTGAAGATAAGCTCAAATAGCAAACTCAGCGGAAGCTATAATGCGAAACAATCGAACTTGAAAATTGATCTCACATCAGAATTGATTCAGTATCAAGACCTACAATTTAGCAGGCTAAATTGCAACCAAAATATCTCGAAAATTGGAATTATTGGAATTTATCGTCTTGATGAAGTTAAATATGGAGACTCACTAAAATTTGAAAATGTTCTATTTTCGGCCAATGGTATGGCTGGAATTGTTAATTCCAAATTAACCTGGGATCCAAACACCAAAGATTTTTCATCCATCGAATGGAAAACGATTGTATTGGATAATGATTTATTGAATTTCCAACTACATCCATCATTCTTTTCACTAAACGGACTTCAATGGAAAATTGAAAACGAATCAGATATCAATTTGAGTTCAGATGACGTTCATGTTTCAAATCTAAAACTCTCCAGGAACGAACAACAAATTCAAGTAAATGGCTGTCTTTCAAGAAACAACAGTGATAAACTTAAACTCGACATTGATAATTTTGACTTAAAGGAATTATCACAAATACTAGGTTTAGGAGCGGAATTAAGTGGCAAATTTTCAGGTTGGGGAGAAATATCGAATCCATACACGAATTTCAATTATATGGGAGATGCACGCATCGAAGCATTCAAGATTGACAATGAGGAAATTGGTAACATTCAAATAATGTCAGATTGGAATCAAAAACGCGAAAGTGTAATTCTCAATGGCGATTTAGAATATAAAAATCAACGGACGTTTGACTTTTCTGGAATGTATGACATCTCAGCTGATAACCTCGATTTGTTTTTAAACTTCGAAAATACGGACATTGCATTCACAAACGCGTTCATGGATCCGTCTGTAGTGCGCAATATTAGCGGTAGTTTAAATGGGGAAATTAGTGTCAAGGGTAAACCATCAGCACCCAAATTAAATGGAAAACTAAAACTTAATCAGGGTAATGCATTGGTGGAGCTAATGGGTGTAAAATATACGATTGATGGTAACATAATAATTGAAGAAGATGCTTTTTTAATTAACACAATTCCAGTTCGGGACGAAGATGGAAACACCGCTGCACTGGTAGGAACTATCAATCATGATAATTTTGAAAAATGGAACTTCGACCTTCAATTCAACTTCGAAGATGATTTATTTAAAAGACCTCTTTCGAATGGAAAAGCCGTTCCTTTGGAACAATTTAAAGTGTTAAAAACGAAATACAAAGACGGAGAAATCTATTACGGAAACGCTTATGCACGAGGCTATGCCAATATAGAAGGAACCGAAAAAAGTCTATCTATAACTGTGGAAGCAGAAACAAGACCAAATACTCAGATTTATTTTCCAATGTATGGTGTTTCTGATCTAAATGAAAGTGAAGATTTCATTACTATAATAAATAAGTCTATAAAAGACAAAGTCAAAAAAGATAAAATAGACCTTTCCGGAATTGATTTGGATATGAAGTTCAAAGTTAACCAAAATGCAAGAATGAACTTGATTTTCAACGATGTGACTAACGACGAAATAACAGCCACAGGCAAGGGCGAAATCAGTTTAAAGCTTGATCAATTAGATAACGTATTCTTAGAGGGAACTTATACAATATCCGAGGGTAGTAAATACAATTTTACAATGGCAGGAATTCAGCAACCATTTGAGATTGAAAAAGGGTCAACAATTAAGTGGTCTGGTAGTCCATATAACGCGGACATCAACATTAATACCTACGTCAATTTGAAAAAAGTTTCCATTCTCGAATTAAGTCCTGAATTAATGGATAATACCCTTTTGAATCAAGAAGTCAATTGTTATTTGAAACTCGATGAAAGTTTATTAAAGCCTCATATTTCCTTTGACATTAGGGCGCCACGAGCTCCAGAAACAGGAAAGGCTCTTATTCGCAGAGTTACCGCTGATAACGATGAGTTAAATCGCCAATTTTTCTCTTTGTTAATCGCTCGCAAATTTCAACCACTTAAAGGATCAATTTCTGCAAGTAGTTCGGCCGCAATCGACTTGGTAGAATCGCAAATCAACGCGGCTCTGAATAAAATGACAGACAACTATAAATTAAATGTTGACTACGGTGAAGAAAAAACAATGGGGGAAAAATCATTTGAAGTTGGATTTAAAAAAGGACTTTTAGATAATCGATTGATTATTTCGAGTAGCATTGGGGTTGAAAGTAAAAATTTAAGCAGTGAATCAGCCTCGTCAGAAGGCTCATCTAGCAATGGAAATGGCGCTTCAAAAAGTAGTTCACTTATTGGAGACGTAAATATTGAATACATAATTAATGAAAAAGGGACTTTTCGTGCAAATATTTTCAATAAATCGAATACCAACTCCATAAATGAGCAATCAGGCCCTTTCACACAAGGCGCTGGTGTTTCATATTTGGAAGAATTCAATAACTGGAATGATTTTGAACTTGTTCAATATGGATTGGATGTTTTTCGAAAAGAAGACAAGAAAAAATACCGAAAAAAGAAAAAGAAAACAAAGATTCCAACGGATGTTTTGAACAATTCTAATCAACCTTCCACTGATAAAAAAGACAAGAAAAGGAACTAATTTGATGAATGAATTGTATTTTTGAGGCAATTGATTCAATTTAAATTCTGATAACAAGATTTTATGAATAAAGTATTAATTGCCAATCGCGGGGAAATCGCTCGAAGAGTCATTCGCACGTTAAAAAAAATGGATATTGCAACAGTTGCTGTTTATTCAGATGCAGATCGCAATGCTCCTCATGTATTAGAAGCAGATGAAGCTGTTTATTTAGGTGCGAGCCCTTCTGCAGAAAGTTATCTGAAACAGGATTTAATCCTAGATTACTGCAAAAAATTAAATGTGGATGGGATTCACCCAGGATATGGATTTTTGTCTGAAAATGCAGGATTTGCGAAAAAGGTGAAAGCCGCAGGAATAAAATTAATCGGACCTTCAGCTGAATCAATGGAAATCATGGGTGATAAACTCAGTGCCAAGCAAGCTGTAAAGAAATTTAACGTTCCCTTGGTTCCAGGTGTTGATGAAGCCATTTCGGATGTCAACGATGCAAAAAAAATAGCCTCAGAAGTGGGTTACCCCATACTTATTAAAGCATCCGCAGGTGGAGGAGGAAAAGGAATGAGATTGGTTCAAAATAACGACGAATTTGAAGAGCAAATGATGATGGCTCAAAATGAAGCGCGTTCTTCTTTTGGTGATGATGCTGTATTTATTGAAAAATTTGTAGATAAACCGAGACACATTGAAATTCAAGTCTTTGCTGATCAACTTGGAAATGTTGTTTATTTATTTGAACGAGAATGTTCGGTTCAACGAAGACACCAAAAAGTTATCGAAGAAGCTCCTAGTGCAGTTTTGACGCCCGAATTGAGAAAGCAAATGGGCGAAGCTGCTGTTGCAGTTTGTAAAGCTTGTAATTATGAAGGAGCAGGAACTGTTGAATTTCTGTTAGACGCATCATTGAATTTTTATTTCTTGGAAATGAACACGCGCCTTCAGGTTGAACATCCTGTAACGGAGGAGATAACCGGGCTCGATTTAGTTGAATGGCAAGTTCTGGTAGCAAAAGGAGAACGTCTTCCAAAATTACAAGATGAACTAAAAATCAATGGTCACGCGGTTGAAATTCGTGTATATGCGGAAGATACGTTGAACGGATTTACACCGGATATTGGAACACTAAATCGTTATCGAATTCCAAGTGGAAAGTACGTTCGCGTCGATGATGCATTTCTCGAAGGAATGGACATTCCAATTTACTATGACCCAATGATTGCCAAATTAGTCGTTTGGGGAGAAACACGCGAGGAAGCAATGGATCGAGCAATCGAGGCAATAGATAATTACCAAATTTCAGGAGTTAAAACAACGTTGGACTTCGGGAAATTCGTGCTGAAACATCCCGCCTTCCGAAGTGGAGATTTTGACACGAATTTCATCAAACATTATTTTCAAGATCCATACATCGTTAATTCAGCCTTGAAAGAGGAAGAAGATGCTTTGGTTCACGCAATAGACGATATTTGGAATGACCTTAAAAAACTAAAAAGCACCGAATTTGCTTCTCAGGAAATTGGTTCTTCTTGGAAAAATCGAATGGAATAAAATAATTTCTGTGAGACAACTTTTGAAAAGGAAAAAAAATTACTTTTACAACTCAAAATTTCAACGATGAATTTACACGAATATCAAGGAAAATCGATTTTAAAAAGCTATGGTGTTGCAATCCAAGAAGGAATTGTGGTGGACCGAGTTGAAGACGCTGTTGAAGCAGCAAAAAAACTGACGGAACAAACTGGAACAAGCTGGTACGTAGTGAAAGCCCAAATTCACGCTGGTGGTCGTGGCAAAGGTAAAGTTGAAGAAACAGGTTCAAACGGAGTTGTTCTTGCAAAGGGAATAAACGAAGTAGAAGACAAGGTTAAAGGAATTTTGGGAGGACATTTGGTAACCTTACAAACGAATGGAAAAGGTAAGAAAGTAAGCAAAGTGCTTATCGCTCAGGATGTATATTATCCTGGACCAACAGAAGTTAAGGAATTTTACATGTCAGTTCTTTTGGATCGCGAAAAAGGCAGAAACGTAATTGTTTATTCGACTGAAGGCGGTATGGACATTGAGCACGTAGCTGAACATACACCAGAAAAAATTCATAGAGAGGTTGTTGATCCACGTGTTGGACTTCAAGGTTTTCAAACCAGAAAAATCGCTTTTAACTTGGGATTGTCTGGTGAAGCATTCAAACAAATGACAAAATTTGTT
>JBEIKF010000104.1:0-6149 GCA_040379905.1 Crocinitomicaceae bacterium | reverse complement strand
GCTTCGTTATCTATCGGATGAACCTCTTGTCCAAACCAAAATCTAAATTGACCAACTCATTACTCAATAATACGTGCTTCTTCAATTGATTGATTGAATTAAATAAGTCATGTATTTTTAAATTTAACTTCTCCATTTTCTGAGAAATTACTGAATCTATCCAAAGTGCGCTTGTCCGAGGTTGAATTAAGGGGTAAGCAATTTGATTTAATTCAAAAACGCCTTTCAATTGCAACCAATAACTCAACTCACCAACTCCGCCAACATAACACAAATTAGGGAGTAAAAACTCTTGATACAGTGGTCTTAAAATTACGTTTGGAGAAAATGCTTCAGGCTCCGAATCAATTAAATCGATGATTTCTTTTTCACTTAGTTCTTTTTCTCCAACAATAAATTTTTTCGCATTTGGTATGATTCGCTCCCTTTTATTATAAGATAAATAGAAAAGATTAACTTCTCTCGGATTTACTTGAATTTTAAACTTTCTTTCTTCCAACTTTAGATTAACTCGATTTACCGCTTCAAATGAGAATGATGTATGAATTTCATTTTTCATTATTGGTGCAAAAACTTGCTTAAAATCACTTTCGTCTCCATCTATAACGATCAAACCATAATCTGAGAACATGGCATGAACAAATCGAAAGAATGCATCTCCATAAGTGTTCCCATTGAACTCTTCAATTAATTTCTCAAGCTCATTTGTAGGGTGATTATTAAAAAATTGTTTGAAACCATCCAAAACTTCAGGAATACCTGACAAATTCATTCTACCTACCGCTCCAGATTGATTTGACTCCCAACTCAAGGTTTTTCCGAAAATAGAAATCGATTTTATCTCATCAAAATCGTGATCCTCTGAGGCCATCCAATAAACAGGGACAAATTTATTCTGAGGGTAAATTTTATTTAACTCTTCACATTGTTTGATGATATGAAGTATTTTGTACACAAAATAAATTGGACCTGTAAATAAGCAAAGTTGGTGTCCAGTTGTAACCGTATAACAGTTGTTATCTAAAAGTTTTTCTATATTTTCAAGAGACTTTGAATTATTACCAAGCGAGTCATATTTCGATTTTAAAACCTTGTGAAGAATGATTCGATTTTCCTGATTGTAATTTTCTGATTTGATTTGAATTTGTTTTGGAAACGATTCTTTCGAAAATGGCAAACCAATGAACTCGACTAATTTATCTTGGTTTTCCGACAACAATAGTTGTTGTTCAGTGAATGAATTTGTTTGCTGTCTTGGTATGTATGTCGCTTTCATTGATCTCTTGTTGTAAAGTTACAATTTCAATTTGAGTTGATTCAATGGTTTTAAATCAAATAATTAGATAATTAAAGAATCAAAAACAGACTCAATCTACAATTTTTAAAATCGAAATTCAACTGTGAAACAAAAATTTAAAACCGCTCCAATTCGAGTTTTAGTTGACATGTGGGAAGTCCCATTACGTTTGTATACGAACCACGAATCCTCTCTACCGCAGTTGCACCAATCCAATCTTGAATTCCATAAGCACCCGCTTTGTCGAATGGTTTAAATTCACGAATGTAATATTCGATTTGATTCTGATTCAAATTCGTAAATGTCACCTCGGTTTTTTCAACGAATGAATATGATTTCTGATGGCTTTGAATATTTACCCCTGTATAAACGGAATGGGTTCGACCTGAAAGAGCATTTAAAATAGATACCGCATCATTAAAATCAATCGGTTTTCCAATTATCCGATTATCAAGAACAACAATTGTATCCGCGCAAATAATAATTTCATCTTCAACTAATTCAGACATCAAAATAGACGATTTTAATTCAGCTAATTTGATTGGAACTTCTTCAATTGCAATTAATTCCGGAACTGTTTCATCCGCATTCGGCTTTAGAGTTCTAAATTCAAACCCCAGCGTCTTCAACAACTCCTTTCTTCTCGGAGATTCAGATCCTAAAACAAGCTTCATCAAAAATTCGTATAAAGTGTTATCAAGCCTATTAACATACTCCACTTCATTAGGGCATTCACCAATTTGAAGGGATAATCACCTTTTAAAAGGATCAATAGCAAACAAAATAAATTAATTAGCGCAGAAATTATCAAAAACAAAAATGAAAGAAAATTAACTTCTAGGTTGAATTCTATTTTGTAAAAGAACCAAATTAGAATGGGAAACTGAAGAAGCAATGCGACGAAATAGCCAGTTTTCTGAACACCAAATTTCATTGGCAGCGAATAAACTGCAATTACTTTGTCTCCCGATATATCCTGAATGTCCTTGCTAATTTCTCTTGCCAAATTTTGAAAAAAGGCACAAAAAGTAAGGAAATAAATAAACGAATAATCAAGTTTCGTGGTCCACGTATTTGATTGAAATGGATTATAAGGCAAAGAACTTTCATTCAAAATTTTAAAAAACCAAACTGCAAGAAGCGGAACCATTGCGGTCAAAAGAGCTATAACAAAATTACCAATGAAGAGCTTTTTCTTAAAATTCGTACTGTAAAACCAAAGTAAATTCATCGATAGAATATGAATGAATACAAATAGTAAACTATGGTATTTCACGGATAAGTATACGGAGATTATTACGGCGATCACATTTAGTCCCCAATGCAAAACAATTGCCCACCTCTTCTTCATATACTTCGAAATAACAAGCTTTTCTGGTTTATTGATCCGATCTGCTTTAATATCAAAATAATCGTTTATCATGTTTCCTGCAGCCGCAATAATAACAGTAGAAAAAACCAACAAACCAAAATCAACGACGTTAAAGTCAACTTTTAGGTAATCGTTGCTCTTTAAGATATACATCGCCACGCCCACCATTGTCAAAGCAATAATGGCGAGGTTGGTAATTCGAATCAGTCGAAAAAAATGAATCATGGAATTATTTTATAAACTGTTCTTCTATTTTTTTGATGCGCGGACTCTTTTTCCTCAGGTTTTGCAAGTTTCAAAATTTCTTCATCCGAGACAATTGGTTGCATGGAACCATAACCTTTATATGATAAACTTGCTGAAGAAACTCCACATTGAATCAAATAATCCAACACAGATTTGGCGCGATCCGAAGATAACTTAAGATTCTCATCTTTGTTACCTCTTGAATCGGTATGACCGCCTAACTGAATCTTTAATTTCGGATTCGATTTCAAATAATTAGCAAATTTGTTCAGTTCAACTTTTGATTCTGGTCGTAGAGCTGACTTATTGACATCAAAGAAAACATTTGCCAGTATATTTTCGTCTACACTGGTTTCCGGATTCAATGGGATGTCAATGTGGTAACTTTTCTGATTTGGAATTCCTCGGAGATTAAAATTCAACGAATAAGGAAAATATCCAGGATAGGTCACCTGAATAGCATAATCGCGCTCTAAAGGCAAAGGAACCATAAATGAGCCGTCTATCCTGTCGGCTTCGGAAATGATAACAGTTTTACCACTACTCAAATCAGTCAATTCAAAAAAACCAGGTAATGGTCTTTTTGTTTTAGCATCAAAGACGAGTCCATCGAAGTATAAAGTAGTGACTGGTCTAAATTCTTGCGGCAAATCAAAATAATAAATATCCAGACCTCCATAACCACCTTCCCGGTCGGAAGCAAAAAAGGCAATTTCTCCAGTTGCGTTAACCATTAAGGAATTTTCATCATAAATGGTATTAATTGGATATCCTAAATTCTCTGGTTTCGACCAATTTCCATTGTCATCCAATCGAGTCACATACAAGTCGGATCCACCCATTCCCTCATGTCCACGAGACGCGAAATAAAGCGTTTTTCCATCTGGGTGAATGTGAACGGACTCCTCCATTTCGGGAGTGTTGATGAAATTTGGTAATCGCTGACCCGGACCCCAAGTACCATCTTCACGTAAATAAGAAACATAGATATCAGCATTTTGCCCCGATCTATTTTTTATTCCTCGAATGAAATAAAGTGTTTTGCCATCAGCTGATAGCGACGGTTGTGTTTCCCAATTAGATGTATTCACTTCTCCAGGTAAATTGACAGGATTCGTCCAGCGGTTGCCTATTTTTCGGGTTATAAACAGATCACAACTACCTTTACCCGAACGGCTTTCACCATAATAAGTACCTGACTCATCAGAACACCCAACAAAAATAAGCGTCTTTCCATCTGCAGCAATGCTTGGCGCACCTTCGTTGTTCAGTGTATTTACATTGGGCGGCATTGGTAGCGCTTGTCCCCACTCATTTTGAACCAGACTAGAAACATAGAAATCTTCCTGCTCACCAAAATATTTTACTCTGCTATCGGGAATTCTTCTAGTAAAAAGTAATGTTTTGCCATCGACGGTAAGAGTTGGAAAATATTCAGGTAGACCGGTATTAATTCCTGGACCAACATTTTGTGGCTCAAATGGTTTTGGATTTTTCAATGCATTTTTTGCAAACAAAGCACTTCCTCTTACTTTATGAGCGTTACTTAAAAGGCCTTCACTCGCATTTGGGTTTCGAATGAATAATTCGACATTCCGTAAAGCGTCATCATAACGCCCTAGTGCTAATTGTAAAGCTGAAACATAAAAATATGAATTCACGGTACTTACACTATTCGGATTTAATTTTAAAACACTTTCATAATGACTTATCGCCTCGGGATATTTTCTAGTACGTTCGTAAAATTCAGCCGCCAACAAATGTGCTTCCCAAAAATCAGGATCCTCTTCAATTGCTTTTTCAACAGTAATTATCCCTTCTTTAAAATTCGGGCCTTGTGTTTCAGGATCAACTGATTCTCTTGGTGCTTTTTGAGCCTTTTCAAAAAGTTTAATCGCTTTTTTATCTTTCGTTGAATAGGGGAATTGTGACTCAGCGCAACTCACAAAAAATAAAACAAGAACAAAGGAAATTTTAAATTTTAAATGCATCGTGTAAATTAGGGAATTTGCATATACTTATGTGTTTGTAACGAGATTCTCCATTTCGGGTTACTTTTTACATGATCAATTATCTTTGGAAGTATTCGTTCTTGGCGGCTCCATTCCGGCTGTAAAAACAAAATACAATTGTCATTAACTTTAGACGCGTGTTCCTCCGCCCAATCTAAATCGGATTCGTGAAAAATCACAACTTTCAGTTCGTCCGCTCGTTCATATGCTTCTTCACATGGAGCCTTGAACTTTTTAGGAGAAAAACAATACCAATCAATATTACCTTTCAAAGGATAACAACCAGAGGTTTCAATCGCGGTTTCTATTCCATTTGCCCTCAATGCTTCTATTAAAGTGGTCAAATTATAAAGAGCAGGTTCTCCACCTGTGATTACTACAAAATTCGTTGAAGATGATTTGATAAAGTTAATTAGTTCATTGATTTTAAAAATTGGATGACCTTCAATGCCCCAGCTTTCTTTAACATCACACCAAACACAACCGACATCGCATCCTGCCAACCGAATAAAATAAGCCGCACGACCAGCATGAAATCCTTCACCTTGGATTGTAAAAAAATGCTCCATCACAGGAAGTTCAATGGATGTATCGATATCTGTGTAATGCATAAACAAAAATAAACAATTTAAAGCGGAATGTGGAAAACATTAAAAATGCATAAAAAACTATTTTTCTATATTTGTTTCACTAAAAATAAAATTATGATGAAAAAAGTTACAATTGCAAGTTTTTTATTTTCAAGTTTTTCATTTTTTGCCCAGCAAATTGGAAATTCGAATATGGAATCATGGGACAATGTTGGTCAAGCTTCGGAGGAACCAACCAATTGGAATAGCTTTAAATCCGCACAGGGTTCATTTACAACATTCGCATCTCAACAAGTTCAACGATCAACGGCAATCAGACCTGGAGCTTCAGGACAATATTGTGCACGAGTTTGGTCAAAATCAACGATAGGACTTGTTGCAAATGGTAATCTTACAGTTGGCCGAATCAATATGGGAAGTACGAATCCAAGTGATGCAAACAATTATAATATTTCTTTAACCGCCGATGCTAATTTTTCAGAAGCCTTAACCACAAGCCCAGATTCATTGGTGTTTTGGGCAAAATACACAGCAGCTAATGCAAATGATTCAGCTCGAGTTCACGCTATTCTTCATGATGCCTATGATTTAAGGGATCCCTTAGATGCAAATTCAATTCCTCATATTGTAGC
>JBEIKF010000103.1:0-6181 GCA_040379905.1 Crocinitomicaceae bacterium | reverse complement strand
TAATATCAGTTTGTTGAAGATCTAAAAATGACTTGTTTTTTCGAAGAATCTCCCGAATCCGTCGTTTTACGTAATTGCGGTCATGGGACCTTTTAAACTGTTTTTTTGGAACGGAAATCAACACTTGAAATGGTGTTTTGAACTCATAATTTCCAGTCAGATATACCAATGAAAACGGATCGAAACGCATTCTTTTTCCTTCTTGAAAAAGTTTATCAATCAGAATTAGGCTGCAAAGTTTGTATTCCTTTCCAAAGGATTGATCCATTTCGGAAGATTAAGAGTTATTTGCTTTGATACAGTGCGATTAAACTAAATCTAAAGTCCGTTAGTTTTTTCAATTTTGCTGGTTCAGAATAGCTGCCGTCAAATTCGTTTAAGAATTCTATATACAATTGTTTCATATCCAAGAACTTGGGATGTGAGGCTAAATTTTTGTAAACACTTCCTGATAAAAATCCCGGTTTTGATCCCATTGCAAGCTTTGTAAGGGCATCAATTATTTCGTCAGAAAGTTCGATTAATTCTTTTTCGTCCATAACATTGGTATTTATTCAAAGATAAGGTTTTTTAAAGTATTGAACTGATACTTCTATTAACCCATTTCACCTACTATGGCAACATTGAGCTGATTTATGATTTCTGAATTATTCAATCCTTTTCCCAATAAATATTGCAATTTTGTCAGAGCCGATTCAGTTGTCATGTCCTTTCCGCTGATAACGCCAACTCGTTCAAAGAAAGAACTCGTTTCATAAGCGCCTTGTTTTACC
Source organism: Crocinitomicaceae bacterium (assembly GCA_040379905.1). Taxonomy (GTDB): domain Bacteria; phylum Bacteroidota; class Bacteroidia; order Flavobacteriales_D; family Crocinitomicaceae; genus UBA952. Next base: position 5,408 of record JBEIKF010000103.1, on the reverse strand, counting down.
GAACCTGAGCTACATTGCGTAACATTTAGAATGATTCCGCCATCCGAAATGAATTTACTAATTAAATTTTGTAGTCTGGGATCACTTGGTGCATTTCCGGCGCCAAAGGTCTCGAGAACAATCGCTTTGATTTGGCTGGCATTGAATAGCTGGGTGTAAGAATCAATGGGTATTCCAGGAAACAATTTTACGAGTCCAACTTGACTAGAGAGTTTTTTCTGAATCGTTAAATCAGTCAATTTCGTTCGAAAAAGTCGATCCTGTGCAAACTCAATGTTAACGCCTGCAATTGCTAATTCGCGGTAATTTGGTGATTGAAACGCTTCGAATTGGTTCGCAGAAACCTTGGAGCAGCGATTTCCACGATACAGTGAATATTCGAAATATACTGCAACCTCTTGAACAATGGCTTCTCCATTTATATCTCTAGCTCCGGCGATTTCTACTGCTGTAATTAAGTTCTCTTTTCCATCTGTACGTATCGTTCCAATGGGTAATTGTGATCCTGTCAAGATGATTGGTTTTGTCAATCCTTGAATCATAAAACTCAGCGTTGAAGCCGTGAATGCCATCGTATCGGATCCGTGAAGAATTACAAATCCATCGAAAGTAGGATAATTTGCTTCGATGATTTCTACTAAATCCGTCCAATGGCAAAGCGTCATTTCGGAGGAGTCAATTGGTTTTGAAATACTTATGCTTTTCAGCTCGAAATTGAAGCGTTCAAGTTCTGGGACATGATCGTAAATATATTCAAAATTAAAACTGCGAAGCTCTCCTGTCCGCTGATCTTTGATCATACCAATCGTTCCGCCCGTGTAAATAATTAAAATTTTCGGAGTGCTCATTTTACGCCAAATTTCTCAAGTTGGAACAAATGTATAGCATTTTGACTTGTTTTCTCAGCAATTTCAGATAACGAGCAATTATAAATTTCAGTTAGTTTTTCCGCAATCAAAGGAATGTAGGATGATTCATTGCGTTTCCCGCGATATGGAACGGGTGGGAGGTAAGGCGCATCCGTTTCCAAAACGATGTGATCCAAATCAATTTGTTGAATTACATCGGGTAATTCTGATTTTTTGTAGGTCACAACACCGCCTATTCCAAATTTAAATCCACCATAACCTAAAATTTGCTTGGCTTGATCTATATTACCTGTAAAACAGTGAAAAACACCTGTTAATTCATTTGAATTCTCCTGGTCTAATAGCTCAAAAATTTCATCAAAGGCATTTCGACAGTGAATTGCAATTGGAAGTTTCAATTCTTTTGACCATTGGATTTGCTTACGAAAAACAATTTTCTGTTCCTCGCAAAATGTGGTATCCCAATATAAATCCATACCAATTTCGCCCACAGCGCAATATTTCTCAGGTGACTCAAATAGCTTTTGCTCAATATAACTCAATTGATGTTGCCAATCTTCCTTTACATAGCCTGGATGTAAACCAATCATCGGAATGCAATTAGGAAATTTATGACTAAGGTCAAGCATTGGATTGATGCTTGTTAAATCAATGTTTGGAAGTAAAACATAATTAACATTGCTTTTTTGGGCTTTAAGAATTATTTCGGCCACATCCGTTTTAAATTCTTCGGAGTATAAGTGTGCGTGCGTGTCAATGAACATTAGAAAAGAGAGAAGCTTACGCCAAGTTGAAGTTGATGTAGGTTGGTATTACCTCTTCCACGAAAAAGGCTGTTGATTTGATAGGAACTATAAATGCTGAAGTTTCGATATCCTATACGAGTGTGCACTCCATAGTTTAGTATGGATGCGTTCGATGTGAGATTCGTTTGCTCCAATTTTGAACCCCCTGAACCTATTAAACGTTGATTCATATCGGCATTAATTCCAAAGTAACCCCCCAGAGACAATTTTATTCGATTCCAGTTTTTTGTTGAAAACCGCAATTCAAGAGGCATGTAAAAACGATGCAAATTGGCACGGGCGTGGTCGTGTATTCCTGATTTTTCTATTTTTGAGATCTCTATGAGTTGTTTATCGACGAGAAATTTATAATTCGATGAAATGGAAGAAAACCCATATCCTATTCCAATCCCCAAAGAAAATACTTTTGTTTTTTTAAACTTGATGTCCTTCATGAAGTTGACATTAACGCCAATGGAATTCCATCGATTTTGAAATGGACTCAAATCCCCACACCAATCGTTATAAGTCAAATCAAGAACTAGACGATCGTATTTGTGATTATCGGTGCTTTTAGTTGGCCGCATTCCATCAAAAAACCAAAATAATCCTGGTCGATGACGTGAGATTAAGAGAGAGTCTTGCGCTCGTAATGTGCCGAAAACTAGCAAAATCAAAATAAATAAACCTTTTTTCATGGCATTTTTGATAAATAGTGTTCCCAATTCCATGCGTCTTTTACCGCGTCGATAATCGTAAGGTCAGCTTTCCAGCCTAAAAGTTTTTCAGCTTTGGTCACATTCGCATAAATTTCAACAACATCACCCTCTCTGCGTGGGCCATATTTCCAGTTTAAAACAACTCCTGTTTCTTTTACAAAAGCTTGAATTATTTCCTTCACGCTTGTTCCTTTTCCTGTTCCGATGTTGATGTTTTCTAGCAAACCCGATTTACTTTCCATGAGAAAATCAACCGCTTTTACATGAGCATTGGCTAAATCAGATACATGGATGTAGTCTCTAACGCATGTTCCATCGGGAGTTGGGTAGTCATTTCCAAAAACCGTTAATATGTCTTGTTTTCCGATAGCTGTTTGCGTAACAAATGGAAGTAGGTTGTTTGGCCTGCCAATAGGGAATTCACCAATCAAAGCACTTTTATGCGCTCCAACCGGGTTAAAGTATCTAAGATTAATGATTTTCAAATGCTTATTGGCATTATAAACATCTTGAATGATTTGCTCACCAATCCATTTTGTATAACCATAGGGTGAATTAGGTAAATTTTTCTCGGTTTCTTCGGTCACTTCCTTTTGACCTTTTGGCTCACCATAAACGGTGCAAGATGAAGAGAAAACAAAATTCGAAATATCGAACTCCAACATTTTTTGAAGTACGTTTACCAATCCTGATATGTTGTTTTGATAATATTTTAGTGGTTCCGCAACAGATTCTCCGACTGCTTTGTATGCCGCAAAATGAATTACCGCTTCTGGTTTATATCTTTCAAAGATTGAATTGAGAAAATGAGGATCACAAACATCTCCTTCATGGATAATTAGTTCCGATTGTAAAATCATCCTTAATCCATCAATTACCACACGATTGGCATTCCGAAAGTCGTCCAAAATCACAGGAGTATAGCCACTTTCAATCAATGAAATTACGGTATGTGAGCCAATATAGCCTGCGCCGCCTGTAACTACTATATATCGTGTCATATTCAAATGTATAAGAAAAACGCTTATGTATTGTTACAAAGAGGAATTTCTTGGAAATTATTTACATTGATTATTAACCAAATTACTTAATTTCTCCTATTATCCTCTTCACATCATTATTTTTAATCGTACTTGTTTCGGCTTAAATAATACCGATCATAAATAAAAATAATAAAAAATATTTTATTCTTTTATAAGGTCAATCGAACTCTTTCTATTTAGTTTTGTTTAAAGAAATATTATAAACGTTAAACAAAAAATTATGAAGAAAAGAAGTTTTACATTATTAAGTGCACTAGGATCGATATTATTTGTTGGTCATAGTGCAATTGCTCAAACAAATGTGTTTGACAATGTGATTGCAACAAGTCCAAACCATACGTATTTGGAGGCAGCACTAATTCAAGAAGGATTGGTAACTGCATTACAAAATCAATCCGCTACGTTAACTGTGTTTGCTCCAGATGATGCTGCATTTACTGCACTAGCCACTGCGTTAAATACAGATATTAATGGTTTATTGGCACTTCCTAATTTGGACGATATTTTATTATATCACGTTTTGGGTTCAACAGTTCCTTCAACTGCTATAACAAATGGAGCGATTGTTCAACCATTGAGTCCAACTAACACGCTTAAACTAACGTTAACAGGTTCAGGAAACGTTTTCGCAAACCATGCGCAGGTAACTGCTGCGAATTTAAACGCAAGTAATGGAACAGTGCACGTAACGAATGCGGTTTTATTACCAGTAGAAACAGTTGCTGACGTTGCGATAGATAATGGCTTCAGTACATTAGTAACAGCGGTAGTTACGGCAGAATTGTTGCCAGCGTTAACAAATCCGTTAGCAAATTATACGGTTTTCGCTCCAACAAATACGGCATTTGATAACCTTGCTACGTCATTAAACACAACTGTAAGTGGATTATTAGCATTACCAAACTTGGCTGATATTTTAACATATCACGTGTTAGGAACTGAGGTTCCTTCATCAGCAGTAACAAATGGAGCAATTGTTCAGCCATTGAGTCAAACAAATACGTTGAAGTTGACTGAAACTTCAACAGGTAACGTTTTTGTTAATCAAGCACAAGTAACAGCTGTCGATATCAATGCAGATAATGGAATTGTTCACGTATTGAATGCGGTTGTTTTACCAGTAGAAACAGTAGCTGATGTGGCGATTGACAATGGTTTCAGTACGTTAGTAACAGCAGTTGTAACAGCAGAATTGTTGCCTGCTCTAACCAATCCGCTTGCAAACTTCACAGTTTTTGCTCCAACAAACGAAGCATTTACAGATTTGGCTGATGCGCTTGGAACTACAGTAAATGGTCTTTTAGCTTTACCAAACTTGGCTGATATTTTAACATATCACGTATTAGGAACAGAGGTTCCTTCATCTGCAGTTACAAATGGTGCGATTGTTCAACCATTAAGTACGACCAATACATTGAAGTTAACTGAAACCTCAACAGGAGATGTTTTTGTTAACCAAGCGCAAGTAACAGCTGTTGATATAAATGCGGATAACGGAATTGTTCACGTGTTGGACGCTGTTGTTCTTCCAATTGAAACGGTTGTAGATGTTGCTATTGATAATGGATTCTCTACATTGGCAACAGCTGTTGTAACAGCTGAATTGCTACCTGTTTTAACAGATCCATTAGCAGAATATACTGTATTCGCTCCAACAAATGCGGCATTTGAAGCCCTTGCAACGTCACTAAACACTACGGTTCCTGGGTTATTAGCATTACCTAACTTAGCGGATATATTAACGTACCACGTTGTTGAGGGAACTGTTTTATCAACAGCATTAACAGCTGGTCCAGTTGCTACAGTAAATGGTGAGGATGTTATCGTATCTCTTACAAACGGTGTTCAAATCAATGATGCAACGGTTACATTGGCAGACGTACCTGCTGATAATGGCGTGGTACACGTGATTGATAGAGTTTTGTTACTTCCAACAGCAAATTTGGAAGTGAACGCTTCAAACGAAGTGTCTTATTATCCAAATCCATGTGC
>JBEIKF010000102.1:0-6215 GCA_040379905.1 Crocinitomicaceae bacterium | reverse complement strand
CGAACTAATTTCCAATGATGGCAAAAGTCTTTTGGTACGTGAATTGCCCTCATACGCTTCCATTGATTTTTCAGGCTTTTCAAATGGTTTGTACTATTTAAAATTGAAAAATGGTGGCGAAACACAAATATTCAAAATAGTAAAATATGGTAATTAAACGGATACGTTTTCTTTTCGTTCTTATTTTAATAAATAGTCAACTTCAAGCTCAATATTTTCCATTAAAGAAAAACGAATCTGGTGTATTTCAACTTGGAGCTCGATCAACAACCTCTTTGTTTAACGATGGAGGTACTGACAATTTGGGTTTGGGAATAGGTGGTCAATTCCGTTTACAACTTGCAGAACGAATCAATACAGATTGGTTCTTGGATTATTTGCGAAGCAATATTGGAAATGTCGGAAATCGAACGGATTATCACATTGGTTGGAGCGTGATGTATTACCCCTATTTGAAAAAGGTTAAAAATATCGTAAAACCAACATTATTCAAACCATTCATTGTAGCCGGACATTGCTTTGATTATTCACGTATTTTAGAAAATAATAACGTAAATAACTTTCAAAAAAGATGGAGTTCGGCAGTTCAAGCCGGAATAGGTTCGCATATAAACCTCACGGAAAGACTTGATTTGACTATTATGACACAATACATGATCCATTTAGGAAATCACATTCATGCTCACATTAGTGGTAATTCCTTGCATCTCTCGGAGGAACAAGGCGCTAGTCTAGAAGGACATTTACTCACTACGATAAGTATTAACTACAAAATCGCGGATTTATGGTAAAACGTCTAATTCTTTTCGTCTTACTTTTTCCATTTTTCCTTTGTTCGCAGGAGCTACCAGGATTAGACCCCAATAAAAAGAAGAAAAAAACATATAGTTATTATGACCCTATTTATTTTTGGCCAGGTTTGGTAAAGGCTTCGGCTACTATTTCCCCAGGAAGAATGCTTCAAAATAAAGCAAACTCAATTTATATATCCGGGTTTCTTGAATATGTAATGGATAAGAAATATAGCATTAGGGGTGACGTTTTTCAATTTGTTGACGCAAATTATACTGACGGAACATTACTTGAACCGAGCTTTATGAACAGACTTTATTTTGGTGCTTTTCGTCATTTTGGCAAGAGAAATTTAAAAGTATACGCAGGAGCTCAAGCTGGAATGACTTTCATGCAATATTACCATAGCTTCAATCAAGGAAACAAATTCTCAGTAGAACCTTCATTTGCCCTTAAAACTGGAACAACTTTTTATGTTTGGGATTATTTTCACTTTTTCGCTGATATTACATATGCGAATTCCACAACTAGAGGACTCATTTTTGGTTCACAAAAAATGGATGAACTCATTTTGTCAGCGGGGCTCGGATTTCAAATCACAACACGACAAAAAAGAAAACCAAGTGTTCGAATTTTGAGTGTCCCTGCGTTTTAATTATAATTTAACTCCTCCTTAACAGGTGGAATGGGGGAATTTATCTACAATTTATAGTCTCTTTTGAAGAGAGAATCTATACCCGTTCGATAATCGTTGCATACCCCTGACCTACGCCAATACACATCGTGACAAGCGCAAAACGTTTTTGGGTGCGTTGCAATTCACGAGCAGCAGTCAAAAGAATTCTTGCTCCTGACATTCCCAGTGGATGGCCCAAAGCTATTGCTCCGCCATTCGGATTAATTCGTGGATCATTGTCCGCAATTCCCATGGCTCTTGTACAAGCTAAAACTTGCGCTGCAAATGCTTCATTCAATTCTAAGATGTCCATATCTTCTAATGTCAAGCCTGCGCGATCGAGTGCTTTTTGAGCCGCGTAAACAGGGCCAATTCCCATAATTCGTGGTTCAACTCCAGCCACAGCTGCTGATACGATACGTGCCAATGGCTTTAATGAATGTGTTTTTAATCCATCTTCAGAAGAAATCAATAAAGCGGCTGCTCCATCGTTCAATCCTGATGAATTTCCAGCAGTTACAGAACCATCTTTTTTGAATGCCGGTTTTAAACTCGATAACGTTTCCATAGTTGTTGATGCTCTGGCAAATTCATCCTTTTCAAAATGAATGGGGTCTTTTTTCTTTTGCGGAATAATAACAGGGACAATTTCCCCATCAAAAAAACCATTCGCTTGTGCTTTTGTAACTTTTTCTTGAGACCAACAAGCAAATTTATCCTGAGCCTCACGCTCAATACCATACTTCTCAACTAAATTCTCAGCGGTCATTCCCATGCTGTCAACTCCATAAATTTCATCCATCTTTGGATTGATAAATCTCCAGCCAAATGATGAATCAAACATTTGAGCGTCACGACCAAAAGCAGTTGATGTTTTAGAAATTACCCAAGGTCCACGTGTCATATGTTCCACTCCACCAGCAATATATAAATCCCCTGCTCCATCTTTGATTGCCCTTGAAGCGTTTATCGTTGCCGCCATTCCAGAAGCACAAAGTCTATTTACGGTTTCCCCGGCTACTTCGATCGGTAAACCTGCCAAAAGTCCTGCCATACGAGCTACATTGCGATTGTCCTCACCAGCTTGATTGGCACAACCCAAAATCACATCTTCAATTGCTTTCAAATCCAAATTCGGATGCCTGTCTACCAAACCTCTTATAGCAATTGCGGCTAAATCATCTGCTCTTACGGCAGATAAGGTTCCACCAAAACTTCCTATTGCCGTTCGAACGCCATCAACAATGTAAACTTCCTTTGACATAAACTTCTTTTTTTCAAAATTAGAATTTATTCCTGACGTATGAGATTTTCGACTTTTTCAACATCCAATGTTACAAAGGTTTGAATTCTAAAGAAAATCGTATTGAAAAATTATACTAAGTTCGTAGAATAACAAATATCATGAATTCCTGCCCAGTATGCTTAGATAAAGAAACGGTAAAAATTTACAATGAAACTTTGATTTCATGTCAAAACTGTTCGCACGTTTGGGCAGATTTGTCACTGGATGAAGAACAATTGCGAAAAATTTATGCCGAAAATTATTTTAAAGGAGAAGAATATGCTGATTATATTGCTGATAAATTAATCATTCAATCGAATTTTAGTAAACGACTAAAGACGCTTCGAAAACTTGAAAATCCACCGACCTTTCAAAACACACTCGAAATCGGCTGTGCCTACGGTTTTTTTGGTGATTTGATAAAAACCACAAATCCAGAAGGAACATACATTGGATATGATATTTCAAAAGACGCAGTTGATTACGCGAATCTAAATTTTGGCAATTATTTTTCTCATCAAAATTATTTGACTACAAATAAACCTGAAAAGTCATACTCGGACGTCTTTTTGTGGGATGTAATTGAGCACCTTCCCAATCCAATTGATTTTATTGAGAAAATTTCTTCTGAAACAAAATCGGGAGGTAGAATATACATTACAACCGGTGATATTTCAGCTTGGTTACCCAGAAAGCAAAAAGAAAAATGGCGAATGATTCATCCTCCAACACACATTCATTACTTTTCAAAAAAATCCATTTCTAAATTGCTTCGACAATATGGGTTCGAAGTTGAAAAAGTAGTTTATCCGCCCGTAAGTAGATCGATACGAGTAATTTTTTATTCTTTATTTATTCTAAATAAGAAACCAACAAAACTTGCAAAAACAATTTATAACTTGATTCCAGAGAAGGCATCAATTCGAATTAACACGAGAGACATTATGTTTGTAATTGCAAAGAAAAACTAGTTATGAAATCCATTTTAAACGAACAGCAGATTTCATTTTTCCAAAAGCTATTGGACGAACGTTGTATTACTGATTTCGAGCAGCGAATAGAATATGGACATGATGAAACGGAAGATTTGAACTTCCCTCCGAGTGCTGTTTTGAAACCAGCTAGTGTTGATGAAGTCTCAAAAATCATGCGTTTTTGCTACGACAACGAGATACCAGTTTCACCTGCAGGAGCTCGAACAGGGCTTAGTGGCGGTGCACTTCCAACACACGGAGGAATTTTAATTTCGATGGAGAAATTCAATCGAATTCTTGAAATCGATGAAAACAATCACCAAGTAACGACCGAACCTGGCGTGATTACCCAAGTTTTACAAGAGGCTGTAAAGGAAAAAGGATTGTTTTATCCTCCCGATCCAGCAAGTAAGGGTTCTTGTTTTATTGGTGGAAATGTATCCGAAAATTCAGGTGGGCCGAAAGCTGTGAAATACGGTGTAACGAAAGATTACGTATTGAATTTGGAAGTGGTTTTACCCAATGGAGAAGTGATTTGGACAGGAGCAAACGTATTGAAAAATGCAACTGGATACAACTTGACGCAATTGGTGATTGGCTCAGAAGGAACATTATGCATCATTACCAAAATCGTTTTAAAACTCATCCCACATCCAACGAATGATCTTTTGATGCTCGTTCCATTTTTTGATGCACAAAAAGCATGTGAAGCAGTTGCTGCTATTTTCAAAGCTGGCATTACACCAAGTGGATTGGAATTTATGGAAAGAGACGCACTGCTATGGACAAAAGATTTCATTGGCGAAAGTTCGATTCCAATTGCCGAAAACCACCAAGCGCATTTGTTGATTGAAGTTGATGGATTTCAAGAAGACCAACTCATGCAAGAATGTGAAAAGATTTTGGCTGTACTTGAAAATTTTGAAACCGACGAAATACTTTTCGCGGATTCAGAGGCTCAAAAAAACACCCTTTGGAGTTTAAGAAGAAAAGCGGGTGAAGCTGTTAAATCGCAATCGATTTATAAAGAAGAAGACACGGTCGTTCCACGATTTGAATTACCTAAACTACTTTTTCACATCAAAGAAATTGGCAGAAAATATGGTTTTCACTCCGTTTGTTACGGACATGCAGGCGATGGAAATTTGCACGTAAACATAATCAAAGGCAATTTATCCGATGAACAGTGGGAAAATGAACTTCCGATTGCCATTCGGGAATTATTTACTGAAGTTGTAAAACTTGGCGGAACCATTTCTGGTGAACACGGAATCGGCTTAGTCCAAAAACCATTTATGGATATCGCTTTCCCTGAAGTCACGCTTAATTTAATGCGCGAAATCAAACGTGTTTTTGATCCAAAAGGGATATTGAATCCGGGGAAGATATTTTAATTGTTTCTATTTGGCTTATATTTTTCTTTTTGTCATTGCCACAAAAAGAAAGAAAAAAGTCTAGCGCTAGTAAAAAGAACTTACCCTTCTTCGGCTCGTATCAGAAATTTTAAAAACTCGATTCCGCTTCGCTTCATCTCAAACAGTTCAAAATTTCGACGATTCTTCACCGAGTGGGTCCCAAGTAATTTTTCCAATGCGCGAATAGGTGGGAATTTAAAACAATGAAATCTTCGTTTTTAAAAATATTGACTTCACCAAGTGAAAAATAATGGAGTTAATATCCACCTTTCATAGAGCGTTAATGAAAGTCTGAGCGAAGATGCGGTCCGTGACAATGAAGGAGGCCCGCCGAGGTGGGAGCAGAAGGACAAAAGCACGAAGCGATTGGACTGAGTGTTCCGAGAAAAAGCCTTATGAAAGTTGAAAAAAGCAGTTTTTTTGATACTTTTTTTCTGCTTCGGCAAAAAAAGTATTAGAACATTAAAACTATCTATTCAACAAACCATCAATCACCTTCTTCAAATAAGTATTTTCTTCTTTGAGCAAGTTAATTTGTTGTTCAAACATGTGCTTATCGGCATCTGACATTTGGCTGTTGTTGATCACCAAGCCATTTCCTGTTTGATTGTTCATTACATTGAAAACCAAACTCTCGTTGAAGACAATGATTTCTTCTGGTTTCATTCCCAATTCTTCGGAAATTTTTTCCAACTTGGTATAGGTAATTTCCGTTTCTCCCAATTCCATTCGGCTATATGCCCCTTGAGAAATGCCAATGGATTTTGCCATATGTTCTTGGGTTAAATTCTTCAGCTCTCTAAGCTTCTTTATTTTGTGACCAATTTTCAGGTTTTCCATGAGCCCAATTTTTATCGGGGTAAATATAGAAAATTCGTTTGATAGTTGCATATATTATTCGGTGATGTCATAATCTATGTAATCAAAATATCCGATTTTTTCATCGCTAGAAATAAATTTACAATAACTAAAAGTATACTTTTTTATCACGAATATTAAATTAATCTTGACTTATTATTATAACATGAAACTACATTTTTTTTCAAAGTTAATTTTCATTTTATTTTTCTTTT
>JBEIKF010000101.1:0-6230 GCA_040379905.1 Crocinitomicaceae bacterium | reverse complement strand
TAAACCGGTGTTAATGACTCATCCAATGAAGATAGCAACTTATTTCCCGCCCGAACCGGGGATTTTCGATCTTGGTATAATAGATGAAGCGAGTCAGATGCCTTTAAAAAATGCAATCGGGACCTTGCAAAGAATTAAACGCGTTTTAATAGCAGGCGATGAAAATCAAATGGATCCTTCCTATTTCTTCTCATCCAATGACGATAACCACAGCGTTTTCCACCAAGCCAAATATCATTTGAAAAACATTGAATTGACCCATCATTATCGAAGTGAATCAGAAGAGCTGATTTCATTCTCCAATCGCCATTTTTATGACAATAAACTTCGCTTTATTGAAAACTCAGAAACAAGAAATAAACAAGTTATTTTTAATCACTACATAGAAAAAGGAGTCTATAACAATGGCATCAATGAAATTGAGGCACAAGAAGTAGTTAATCATCTTGTTAAACAAATTGAAAACCGTGTAAATGAAAATAGTATTGGAATTGTTGCCTTTTCAGAGACACAATTAAAAACAATTCTAGAAAAGATTCCAATGGGATTTTTGAAAATTATTGAAGATTTAGAGGAATCTAATCAACTCTTCTTCAAGACTCTAGATCAAGTGCAAGGAGATGAATGTGACTTATTAATTATCAGTTTCGGATACGGCAGAAATAAAGAAGGGGATTTTGAAATGCGATTTGGTCCAATAAATCAAACCGGTGGTGAAAAACGACTTAATGTTTTGTTTTCTCGTGCAAAAAAAGAAATTCATTTCTTTAGTTCGGTTAAATTTATTGATTTTCCACAAACGAAAAATGAATCTGTGATCCTATTAAAACAATGGTTTGCACTGATGGAAGAAAACAATCTAAAAAAATCAAAATCATACGAAATACATGTGTTAGATATTTTGGAACAAGCCAATGATGCAGATGATTTTACCAAGTTAATAAGCATATACAATGAAAGAGGTTGGAAAATTCTACCCTTTTGATTTACGCTGAGGAACAGGGTCATGACCATGCCCACCCCCAGGTCTACAGCTTGCAATTCTCTTAATACCTAACCATAATCCTTTAAAAGGACCCCAAATTTTTAAAGCATCTACCATATATGCTGAACACGTTGGTGTATATCTGCATGAAGGTGGGAATAATGGTGAAATGGTCAGCTGATAAAACCGAACCATCAATATTAAAGGAAAACTCAAAAATTTATAAAAATAGCGCATACCTCTGTTATTCCACAATGCAATGTTACAAACTAATTCGTAACTGAAACTCGTTACAAGCGTTCCAAGTTTAATTTTAATTTCAAACATTTAATTATGCGATTTTGCCTTATTTGCTTTCTTTTTCTATCAAACTTATTACACTTCTATTACGCACAACCTATGAATAATTGGTCAAATGAAAAAATCATGGTTAAAAAAGAAAAAAATGTAAGCACCATAATGCATGCCGAATCTATTTTCCAAGACCGTTGGGACATATTGCCTCAACCTCAATTCTGGAAACAAATTATGTTACTGTCTCCTGATTCATGTCTTGTAAATGTAGCTTCGAATCGAGTTGTTTTAAAAAAAATGTCAATCAAAGAATGGAATTCTCAAACCGATGATCAAAAAAATCTATTAAAATCCAAGTTAAAATCTGAATTTGGGATTGCTCAAACTGAAAAAATTTTTGTTACAACAGGTAAAAACGACTTTTACAAATTCAAAGAGGTCTATCCTTCACTATCGAAAGGTGTGTCAGCATTTGAAAAATTTGGTGTTGACCCTTGGTATGCGCAAGCTATATTATTAATTGAAAGTCCAGGGCAACTTAAAAAATCAGTTTCAGGAGCATACGGCGCTTTTCAATTAATGCCAGATGTTTCAAGAGCACAAGGACTTACTGTTAATTCAAAAATTGATGAACGAAAAGACTTTGAGCGATGCGCTTATGGCTCCGCAAGACTATTAAGTAAAGTTTGTATTCCTGAAGCAAAGAAAATTTTACATAAACACAATTTGTCTTATAGTGAAAGTGACCTTTGGTTTCGTTTGTTTGTTTTACACGTGTATCACGCAGGAGCAGGAAATGTAGCCGCTGTTATGAATAAAATTCAACCAAAAATTGGATCTCAACAAATTATACTTGACATGTGGCAAAACACAGCAGGAGGTTTTGGCAATAACTCACAAAATTACTCACAACTAGCATTGGCTGCACAATTGATTTTGCACGATATGGTTTACGAACAATGTGATGAAATCTCTGCGTGTACTTCTCGTTAATCTGGAATAAACTTTATTGAGATTGAGTTGACACAATGCCTGGTATTGGTTTCCGTAAATCTTTCTCCTTCAAATACATGACCTAAATGTCCTTTGCAGTTGCGACAAATAATTTCAACTCTTCTTCCATCTGCATCCAAAACACGTTCGACATTCGTTTCAATGTTTGAATCGAAAGCCGGCCAACCACAACCTGAATTAAATTTGCTTTCACTTGTATAAAGCTCTGTTTCACAACGCTTGCAGATGAATGTTCCTTTTTCGAAAAACTTATCATAAACACCCGTGAAAGGATATTCCGTTCCTTTATTTTCAATTACGTATCGTTCTTCAGCAGAAAGTTGGTTCCAATTTTTAGGATTCAGTGGCATTGATTTTTCTTTTTAGATAACCTGATTCTATAACCAAATCAGAAGGCAAATTGTTCGTGTAAAGTCCTCCTGTTCCCAATCCTTGTGGAATTTCGATAGGATAATTTGCGGTAAATTGAGCAATTGCATTTAATCCGATTGAAGATTCAAGGGCAGAAGTCATCCACCAAGCAATATTTCGTTTTTCTACTAATTCAATCCACTCAGAACAACCTATAATTCCACCATGTAAACTAGGTTTGAGAATTATGAATTGTGGTTTAACCGAATCGAGTAATTGAATTTTTTGTTCTTTTTCGAAAATGCCAATTAATTCTTCATCCAAAGCAATCGGAATGTGGTTTTCATTGCAAAGTTCAGACATTAGTTGCCAATTTCCTGCTTGAATCGGTTGCTCGATTGAATGAACTTCAAGTTTTTTCAACTTTATCAAAACTTCTCTAACATTGAATTCATCAAACGCTCCATTGGCATCTACTCGAATGGTAATTTGATCCGAATTAAATTCTTTGCGCAACTCAGAAATCAATTCCAACTCATCCTCAATAGCAATTGCACCTATTTTGAGTTTTATAGTGCTATAACCAAGTTCGAGTTTCTCCTGGATTTGACTTCTCATTTCCGATTTCGTTCCCATCCAAATCAAACCATTAATTGGAATTTCAGATTCACCAAGTGCGAACGTATTTTTAAAAATCAATCCACTCCCACCATTCAAATAATCCAAAATTGCTGTTTCAACTCCAAATACTAGCGAAGGGAAATTTCGAAACTCAATATTAATTTTATTTATGATTTCTTGATATTGTATTGGTTGATTTAAAATTTCTTTCAAAAAATCAACCATTTTCTGTATTTGAAATTCATACGATTTCTCATCAATAAAATCAATGGACAATCCTGGTATTACACTAAATTCGCCAATACCAAAATTTCCTTTTGAATCAATAACCTTAATAATCCAAGATGGTTTTAAGTGGAGTACTCCCCTGCTCGTTCCGCTCGGTTTTTTGAAATGAAGATTTAACTTTTGAACTGAAATTTCCATGTCACTTCATCCAACGATCATACCACATTTGAAACATCAACAAATACCACATTTTCACATCGTATTCCTTTTTTCCTTTATAAAAGGCAGTTTTGATTTTATTTACTTCGTTCCAATTAAAAATTCCTTGAGATGAAATTGCATTTTCATTGATATATGATTCCACTAAATCGCGTAAATCCGTTGAGAGCCAATTTGCAATAGGAATCGCAAATCCCATTTTTGGTCGATCCAACAATTCTTTGGGAACATATTGATGAACAATTTCTTTGAGAATATACTTTTTCTCACCATTATGGTATTTATAATCATCTGGTAAGCGAGCCGCCCATTCGATAACTCGGTGATCAAGGTAGGGTTCACGACCTTCCAAACTTGCAGTCATCGTAGCACGATCAACTTTTTGAAGAATGTCATCAACCAAATATGTTTCATAATCAATGGCCATCATATAACTCAAAGGAGAATAAAACTCTGTTTTCAATTCGGTTGAATCATAAGCTGTTTTCAAAGAATCAATTTGACCTCGTATGAGTTCTCGAACTTGATTTTCGGTGAATTGCTGACTTAAACTCAACATAATACTTTCGTTGGATGGATTTCTCAGAATGCCTTTCAATTTTTCATAGCGATTATGAAAGTTGTATTTGTTTCTTAGAATCGGAAGCTTGTCGGAAGGAATAATATCCATAGCTCCGGCAATAATTTCACGAGCAAAACCCGGAATTTTATTTATTTTCGAACCAAATCGAAGCAGGTAATCGTAGCGATTATAACCTGCAAAAACCTCATCTCCAGCGTCGGCAGAAAGCGCTACCGTTACATGTTTCCTAGCTGCTTTGCTCACCAATGTTGTTGGAATCGCACTGCTATCCGCAAAAGGTTCATCATAATAAAATGGCAATTCAGGAATCAGTTCGAGTGCTTCCTTCTGAGAACAACTGATTTCCGTGTGATCCGTCCCCAAGTGATTTGAAATATCTTTCGCGTAAGGCGCTTCGTTTAATCCAATATCTGGAACAGCGATAGTAAAAGTCTTTAATCTTTCCGTTCTATCCTTCTGAAGCAAAGCCGTAACGGAAGTACTATCATAACCACCACTTAAAAATACACCAACCGGAACATCAGCTACCATTCGGTAATTGCACGCCGAAGATAGAATTCGCTCCGTTTCTTTTTTTGCTTCATCAAAAGAGATTTCGTTTTTAGGTTGGTTATAGGAATCGTAAACGGACCAATATTTCTTTTGATTTTCCGGATTCAAATTCAACTGATTTTTTGATTGAAGTGAAAACTCCAAATAATGTCCGGGCTTGAGCTTCCAGCAATTTTCAAAAATACAATGAGGCGTAGGCACATTTCCGTATTGCATAAAAGCAGAGACGGCCGATTTATTTAGTTTCTTTTTAAAGTTTGGATGTTTATGAAACGCTTTTAATTCGGAAGAAAAAAGAAATAAATCTTTGTCGAAATAATAGAAAAAAGGCTTCACACCTGCCCGATCTCTTACGCAAAAAACGTTTTGAGTGTTTTCATTGTAAATCACAAACGCAAACATTCCAATGAAACGTTGAAGGCAATCAGAACCCCATTGCGCATATCCATGTAAAATGACTTCGGTATCGGAATTCCCTGTAAAATGATGCCCCAGTTCGATTAACTCTTTTCTAATTTCTTGATAATTGTAAACCTCACCATTGAAGCAAATCCAATATTCATTGAATTTCATCGGTTGCTTACCGAATTCGGTTAAATCAATTATGGATAATCTTCGGTGACCAAGTCCTATTGTCGCATTCTCCGTTTCAATCAATTCGGCACCACTGCCATCCGGACCGCGATGAACGAATGAATTTGTCATTTCAACGAGAGAACTCGAAGCACTCGAATTTTTGAAATCAATGAATCCCGCAATTCCACACATGTAACAAAGTTAGAATGTTTTGAAGAAATAGCGTTGCAAGCAACAAGTTTCTTAACTTTGAAAGTACATCAAATAAAAAATTTGCATGAAGCAAATCGATTTTTCGATTGTTCTTTTTAACGATCATACCAATAAGCTTCAGTTTTTCACGGGAACTGACATAATCATGACGTTAATTTGGTTAATGATTGCAATTGGAATTTGTCTCTACATAAAATCTGTTAATAAAGAAAAAGAACATTACGTTTATTTCATGCGGAACTTTTATTTTAAATTATTCTTTTCAATAGTTTTCGCTTTCTATTACATTTTTCTTATCAAAGGAGGTGACACGATTGCTTTCTGGGATGCATCTGTTCGTTTGACAAATTTGCTTTACGAAACCCCGAAGTACTTTTTCATCGAATGGGGACAATATCACGATCAACCCGACTACATCAATTACTTTACCATAAAAACAGGCTATCCTCCAGGTTGGATTCAAAGAGAGGCTGAAGGCTATTACGTAAGTAAACTGACGTCACTTATAAACCCTCTTACTTTCAGTAGTTATTTTGCAAATACTGTAATTTTCGCTTTGTTTTCCTCTTTAGCGAGTTTTAAGCTTTATGATTT
>JBEIKF010000100.1:0-6248 GCA_040379905.1 Crocinitomicaceae bacterium | reverse complement strand
TCCAACGAATCCTGCGCATTGGAAAAATTACTTGGGACCCACTCGGTGAAGAATCGAAGAAATTTTAAACTGTTTGAGGTGAAGCGCAGCGGAAGCGAGTTTTTAAAATTTCAGATTCGAGACGAAGAAGGGTAAGTTATTTTTCCCAGCGCTAGCGTTTTTTTTGTTTCGTTTTTTTGGGGCGATGCCAAAAAATGAAAACCAAGATTATTTCTACTCTTACTTTTTTTCTCCAGTAAAAATTAATTTCTCCCATCGATGGAAAAAGTTTGTGTAATAAGGAAATTCTTTTCGTCAACTTCTGTTCATCAGAAACAAACTATTCTATTAATTTTGCTAAAATTCTATTTTATGAAATTCGGAACGAAAGCCATTCATGCGGGTGTGCAACCAGATCCAGCGACAGGAGCAATAATGACGCCAATTTATCAAACCTCAACTTATGTTCAGGAAGGAGTTGGAAACCACAAAGGATACGAATATTCTAGAACTTTAAATCCCACTCGACATGCGCTTGAGAAGAACTTAGCGGCAATTGAAAACGGGAAATACGGTGCTTGTTTTGGATCAGGATTGGCAGCAATCGATTGTGTAATCAAAATGTTAAATCCGGGCGATGAAGTTATTTCAACAAATGACTTGTACGGCGGATCTTACCGAATTTTCAAGACCATTTTCGAGAAATACGGAATCAAGTTTCACTTCGTTAATATGCAAATCCCAAGTGAGGTTGAAGCGTTATTGAATACAAACACCAAGCTAATTTGGGTTGAGACGCCAACGAATCCCATGATGAACATTGTAGATATTAAAGCAATGTCGAATTTGGCAAAAAAAGTGGGAGCAATGCTCGCTGTTGACAATACATTTGCTACCCCTTATCTTCAAACGCCACTTGATTTAGGTGCTGATATCGTGATGCACTCTGCGACGAAATATTTAGGTGGGCATTCAGATGTAGTAATGGGCGCTTTAGTAACCTCAAATGATGAAATCGCCAACGAAATGTATCGCATTCAAAATTCATCAGGAGCTGTATGCGGCCCTATGGATTCATTTTTAGTGCTGCGTGGAATCAAAACCTTGCACTTGCGTATGCAACGTCATTGTGAAAATGGTGCTTTGGTTGCGAATTTTTTAAACAGTCATTCAAAAATTGACAAAGTTTATTGGCCAGGATTTATCTCGCATCCAAATCACGACATAGCGAAAGCTCAAATGAAAGATTTTGGAGGAATGATTTCCTTCACGTTAAAAGGGAACAAATTGGAGGACGCTTTGGAAATCGTGAAAAAAGTTGAATTGTTTGCTTTGGCGGAATCATTGGGTGGTGTAGAGTCTTTGATTGGACATCCTGCAACAATGACGCACGCATCTATTCCGAAAGAAGTTCGTGAACAAAGTGGCGTAGTTGACTCACTAATTCGTTTAAGCGTTGGAATCGAAGATGCTGAGGATTTAATCTATGACCTTGAAAAAGCGCTAGAGGAGTTATAGATTTTCCAATAATTTAAAAAATTGTTCTTTTTTGGCAGGTGACAATGGAACAGATGCGCCATCTTTCATTATTACATAACCTCCATCCTGTTTGTCGTAACGTTCAATGAAATTGATATTAATCAAGTGTGATTGTTGCGCCCGAAAAAAACTATGTCCTGAAAGCAATGTGTCATAATCTTTCAGCGTTTTTGAAACCAAAATTTTCTTGCCTTCTGCTAAGAAAAAGGATGTGTAGTTTTTATCTGCCTCGCATCGAATGATATTTTCAATATCTACTACATGAATACTTTCCAAGGTTTTTAGGACTAATTTTCTTTTCTGATTGGGCTGAATGTTATTTTGAAGAACGGAAAACTGGCTTTCATCAGAACTTTGATGTTTTGCATCAATCGCACGCATAACGGCATTCTGAAGTTCTTCCATATCTATCGGTTTCAAAATATAATCCAAAGCACTGAATTTAATTGCTTGAATGGCAAATTCTTGGAATGCGGTAATGAAAATAATGTCGAAATTCTTGAATTGCGTTCGTCTCAATACATCAAAACCATTTCCATCAGGCATCTGAATATCCAGTAAAACCAAATCTGGCTGAATTGCCTCAATTGCCTTAATTCCTGTTTCTACGTTCTCTCCGTCAATAAAGATCGCTGCATTTAATTTAAAAGATTCCAACATCCGACGAATAAATTCTCTTGTTGGTTTTTCATCATCGATAATCAGAATTTTTTTCATAGCGTTTGGTTTTATTATTCAAATTTTAAGGGTAAAAGAATCGTGACTTTAGTTCCGCGTCCTGTATCCGGATCAAAATCCTCAATATTCAAATGACCACTTGATCGGTATTTTCTGTTTAATATTTCAATTCGTTCGCGCGTCATATTGATAGCCATACTTTTATGCGTTTTAATTTTCTTTGTTGTCGCTGAACTCTTTCTACCAATACCATTGTCGCAAACTATTATTTCAAGCATATCATCCCTTTTCTTTGCAGAGATGTTAATCCTTCCATTTTCCACCGTATGAAGTTGACCGTGTTCAATCGCGTTCTCGACGAATGGTTGCGTTATCATTGGCGGAACCATCGCCTTTTGAAAAATCAAATTCGAATCAAAATCTAATTCAAATTCAAAACGTTCCTCGAATCTTAATTTTTGAGTATTTAAATATTTCTCAAGAATTTCTTCTTCCAATTCCAGTGGAATGAACTCCTTTGGTGAGTTTTCCAAAATCAAACGCATTAATTTTGAGAAATTTACTAAAAATTTCGAAGATTTCTCAGGGCTATGAGTAAAAATATAACTCTGAATCACGGACATGGCATTGAAAATGAAATGCGGATTCATTTGTGTTCTCAAAAGTGTTTGAGACATTTCTGCCTCCTTTTGCACTTGCTGTGATCGAATTTGTTTAGTTCTAAGAAATAAAATGATGAGACCCAAAATTAAAACCAAAGCGACTATGATTGATACCAAAAAATTTCGCAATCGTTGACTTTCTAGTTTTTCTTTTTCGGTTCGTTCTTTTTCAATAGCTGAATTTTGACTTTGAATTAGTTTCTCACGTTCCTCCCTCAAATTGCTTTCAGCTAATTCGTTAATCGAAACTGCATCTTTAGAAATTGATGTTTTTTGAAGGTTTTCCAAATAAAGCTTCTGTTTTGCGAAAGCTTCCGATTTTCTGTTCGTCGACTCGTAAATTACAGCAAGAATTATAAAATTCTCATTTGAATCCTGGTTTGTCAGTCTTGAACTATTCTTAACTGATAGAAGAATTGCCAACTCCGACTCTCGATATCTTTTTAACTTAATCCAGCATTTAGCGATCTTTTGGTAACAAATTCCTAATTTTTGGGAATCCTTTAATTTTTCAAAATGAATAATGGACCTTTTATAAAAATCAATTGCTTTGCTCCATTTCATTTCAGATGCTAACAATTCGGCTTGAGCAATCAAAAGAAGTCCATGTAATTCTTCACTTTTGAAATACTTTAATCTCGATTCCAACTTTTGGAGGATTTGCTTCGCTGAAATTAAATCTCCTTGATTTATTTCACATAAAATTTGGCCATAATTTAATAATGAAATATGATAGTCATCTAGCTTATTTTCTCCTATTTGATCTGAACGTTGCAAATAATTTGCAGCGGCTCCATAATTTTCGGAATCAAGCAAAATAAAACCAAGATCCATATTGGCTAAAGATATAAGTAGTTCATTTTGAAGTTCATTAGCTACTTGTAAAAATTCTAAAGCCTTTACTACTCCCTCATTGTTCCGTCCAAAAAACAAATTCAATCTTTCCTGATTTCTGAGTGAAAGAGCAAATTTCGTTTTACTATCTGAACGCTGAGCGAATTCAGTGGCCAATTGACCATAAAAAAGAGCTGAATCCGGGATGTTTTTATATGCGAATGCGCAACTCATCGTGAAATAAGCTTGAGAAATAATTCGATTTTTTCTCGACTTTTTTGCACTGGACAGGAAATTTCTGGCTATTTGCAGATATTCATCATTGCTATTTAACAAGTAAGCGCTTTGTACTCTTAGTGTTTGCAGGCGAGCATTTAAAATTAAATCAGTAAAAGTCGATTTTTCAATATCTCTTTTTAATCCCTCTTGCAAATCAATCAGATTTGTTTGAGATATCGATTCTTCAATAAGATTAAATGTAACAAGGTCTAAATATCGGTCAGAAACTTGCTTGTTTCTTTCTTCTTTTAATTTTAAAAGAATTTTCTTCTGTTTAACTAGATTCTGATTTTGATAAAATACGTTTAAGTCATTTAAGATTCTAATCCGTTCAATCTTTGTTTTATTTTGTTTAAGTTGTTTTAGAAGTTTTGCCTCTTCGGGTGATTGCGCTAATAAAATAGTATTAAATAACCCGTAAATTACAAATATTGAAAATGACCTAATCACAGATTTTAACATTTTCTAAATTACAAAATAATTTCTTTTAAAGCAATGTTTTATCTATTCTTAAAAACCCAATGTTAATATTTTTCACCTGCTTTCTTTCTGTTAAAACTAGTTTGATGTAATTTAGGAACAATCATAAACATTCAAAAATAAAGAATATGAAAAAATTAAGTTTAATTCTTATAGCAACCTCGTTGGGGGCTCTTCTTATCAATTCTTGTTCGATCGAAAGACGATACCACAGAACTGGATTTAATGTCAATTGGAACAATTCCTCAGTTAAAATTAAAAAGGACAAAAATTCAAATCATTTTGAAATTGATAATCAATTGGTTGAAAATGAAAATACACCGACTAAATCCAGTGAAAATCGAGCGCTAACTTATTCAAATTTAAATGACAATTCGATTGCAGGAACTGCAGAAGAACCTATTTTCACGAATGAAAATAATGAAATTGTAAATAATTTCGTTACCCAAAATGAAGAAGAGAGTAACTCAAAAAACACATCCAAAACCATACTCACAAATAAGATCGAAAACAGTTCCGTATCAAATTCAGTAATGAAAAAAAGAATTGGTAAAGACACCAAGATTAAAGAACTTGTTCGTAAAAACGCTGGGAGTGATGAAGACACCATTTTATATGTGGTTCTTGCATTTTTAATTCCACCATTAGCAGTATACTTATATGAAGGTTCTTGGACAAAACGTTGCACAGTCAATTTGATTCTTACCCTATTATGTGGTTTACCTGGAATAATTCACGCACTTGTGGTTATACTTGGAAGCAAATAACAAAATAAAACTAATGATTAAGGTGTTCCGAATACTTCTTGTAGGAGCACCTTTTTTTTTACTGCTACTTCCAGCAGATTGCTTCGATAACGGAGAATCACTCTGTTTATCGGTAAGGTTATTTAACATAGAATGCTTTGGTTGTGGAATTACAAGGGCATTAATGCATTTGATTCACTTTGATTTCAGCACAGCCTGGGAATACAACAAATTGAGTTTTGTGGTCTTTCCTATTCTTATCTTGTTTTGGTTTTATCTTCTTGGTAAACTGGTAAACAAAAAGTTTTTTTCCTTTTTTGATTCTTGGTATTAAGAATTTCTTTTGCTTTATTATTTCGTTGAAATGAGCCAATTAGACCTTAAATCTTCTAGTTTATCAATTAACGGATTCAAATAAGATTGGCGGCTATTAACGGCATCAAAATAGTTCACAGAACCTATTTCTGATTCATTGACAAACGCCAATACATTCATTCGATTGAAGAAATCAACTTTCAACTCATTACCAAGGGACTTCACGAAATGAACTGAGCTATCGATTGAACAACCAGAAGCCGACTCAATTTCTTCATCAACTGAGATGACTAAATATTGAGAAAAAAGAATGGTTGCGTTACAAGTCAAACTTTTGCCGTGCGCCTTCCAATTGCTAAGAAATTCAAAAAGCTTTTCCGATGCATAATGAAGTTCTGTTGCATCTAATTTTCGATTGGCAAGATAAAGCCATACTCGACTTTTATCAGAAAGTTCTGGGAAAATTTCTTTAAAGTTCGGCTGCATTTGCAATAAGTTCGGCAACATCCAACACCTTTATCTCTTGTTCCTTATCAAAATTCTTGATTCCATCTGTCATCATCGTATTACAAAATGGACATCCAGTAGCAATAATGGATGGATTAACCTCCAAAGCATCTTCAGTTCGTTCAATATTGACTTCCTTATTGCCTTTTTCGGCTTCTTTAAACATTTGTGCCCCACCTGCTCCACAACATAGACCATTCGTTTTACAGCGCTTCATTTCAACCAATTC
>JBEIKF010000099.1:0-6266 GCA_040379905.1 Crocinitomicaceae bacterium | reverse complement strand
TGAAGAGCTGGGATTGAGGCGAGAGGTGCTGAAGTCGTTATCAGAATTGGGTTTTGAAGCACCGACCCCCATCCAGGAAAAAGCAATTCCTTACCTGATGCAGGAGGATTGCGACTTTGTCGGCCTCGCACAGACGGGCACGGGAAAGACAGCGGCATTTGGTTTGCCGTTAATTAATAATATCAACACTAAAGCAAAACTCCCACAAGGACTTATTATTTGTCCGACACGCGAACTTTGTTTGCAAATCACAAAAGATTTAGAGGTATTCTCCAAGTATGTTGATTGCAACATTGTTCCTGTATATGGAGGAACTGACATTCGTCGTCAAATTACCGATGTAAAAAAAGGCGCTGCAATTATTGTAGCAACACCAGGACGATTGGTTGATTTAATCAATCGAAAAGTAGTTGTATTGAACGAAGTACGCTACGTAATTCTGGACGAAGCGGATGAAATGTTGAACATGGGTTTCAAAGAAGACATTGACGCTGTGTTAGACACTACTCCAATTGACAAAAATGTTTGGTTGTTTTCTGCAACAATGCCTAATGAAGTGGCACGAATTGCAAAAACATATATGACAGATCCATTGGAAGTTTCTATTGGACATAAAAATCAAAGCAACGAGAACATCGACCACATTTATTATTTGGTAAAAGAGCGTGATCGTTATGAAGCTGTTAAAAGACTAATTGATTTCAATCCCAGTATTTATGGTTTGATTTTTTGTCGCACGAAAAACGAAACAGCTGCTGTTGCTGAAAAACTAGGTAAAGAAGGTTACAATGCAGAACCGTTGCATGGAGACTTGACTCAAGCAATGCGTGACCGTGTAATGGCTCGTTTTAGAACAAAAGAATTACAAATTTTGGTAGCAACGGATGTTGCAGCAAGAGGTTTAGATATTGACAATATTACACACGTAATCAATTACAATTTACCAGACGACATTGAAAATTACACACACCGCAGTGGTAGAACTGCTCGTGCAGGTAAAAAAGGGGAATCATTGGTTTTAGTTAATGTAAAAGAGTTGGTTAAAATCAAAGCAATTGAACGTCAGATGCGAACGACTTTTACCGTTGGTTCAATTCCAAATGCAGAGGAAATCTGTGAGATTCAATTGATGAAACTGATCAATAAAACGATTGAAACAGAAGTAAAAGAGGATGATATTGAAAAATTCATGCCTCAAATTCTTTCTTCGTTTGAATCTTTATCAAAAGAAGAAGTAATTAAAAAGTTTGTTTCGGCTGAATTTAACCGTTTCATTGATTACTACGAACGTGCTGGTGATTTGAATGCAGCTGCCAGTAAAGACGATCGAGGTGAACGAAGAGGAGACAAAGGTTCTCGTGCAAGAGAAGAAGGGAAAACACGCTTTTTTGTAAATATAGGTCGTCGTGACGGATTGAATCCTGGTGCTTTACTTCGCGTTGTGTGTGATGCAACTGGTTTAAAATCAGACACAATTGGACGAATTGATTTAATGACTTCATTCTCATTTTTTGAAGCGGATGAAGAATACACGGAGCGCATTCTTAAAAATGTAAATGGCGCCAATTTTGAAGGACACGAAGTTTCGATTGAAGTAACGACTGCAAAACAAAGCGGTGGTAGTGGCGGGAGATCCGAAGGGAACAGAGGTCGTGGACGTTTTGGTGGAGATTCTAAATCAGGAAGTGGTTTTTCAGGTAGAGACCGAAGTTCTTCTGGTGGAGGAAGAAGCTCATCAGGCGGAGGAAGAAGTTCTTCTGGTGGAGGTGGATTCAAAAGCGGTGGTTTTTCAGGAGGTAAATCAAGCTTTGGTGGAGATAGAAATCGTGGAGATCGCAAACCATCAGGTGGCGGTGGCGACCGAAGAAGAAGTGGGAAATAAATTGAAAGAAGAATTAATCAAGATTAAAAATGGAAATTAGAAATATAGCGATTATCGCACACGTTGACCACGGAAAAACGACATTGGTTGACAAAATGATTGAGGCAGGAAGTGTTTTGAACGAACGTGATCGTCCAACAGGTGAATTAATCATGGATAATAACGATTTGGAGCGTGAACGTGGAATAACAATCGTATCTAAAAACGTTTCTGTTACCTACAAAGGAACAAAAATCAATATCATTGACACTCCTGGTCACGCCGACTTTGGTGGTGAAGTAGAACGCGTATTGAATATGGCGGATGGTGTTTGTTTGTTAGTAGATGCTTTTGAAGGTCCAATGCCACAAACACGTTTCGTACTGGGAAAAGCGCTTTCTATGGGAATCAAACCATTATTGGTTATCAATAAAGTGGATAAAGAAAATTGCACACCGGAAGAAGTTCATGAGAAAGTGTTTGACTTAATGTTTGAATTGGACGCAAACGAAGAGCAGTTGGATTTCCCTACCATTTATGGTTCAGCAAAAAACGGTTGGATGTCAGAGGATTGGAAAAAACCAACGGATTCAATCGCTCCATTACTTGATCAAATTCTGGAATTTTTTCCTCCAAGAAAAATTGAAGAGGGAAATACACAAATGTTGATTACGTCTTTGGATTTTTCCTCTTATGTGGGTAGAATTGCAATCGGTAGACTTTCAAGAGGTGAAATCAATGAAAACCAACCGGTTATCATCTCAAAATCGGATGGCAAGCAAGAAAAACACCGAATCAAAGAAGTATTTGTTTTTGACGGAATTGAGCGTCGAAAAGTAAGTTCTGTTCAAGCCGGTGACATTTGTGCTATAACAGGAATTGAAGGTTTTGAAATTGGTGATTCAATTTGTGATGCAGAAAATCCAGAACCACTTCCAACCATTAAATTGGATGAACCAACTATGAGTATGTTGTTCTCGATTAATGACTCTCCCTTTTTTGGTAAGGAAGGGAAATTTGTAACTTCAAGACATATTTTTGATCGTCTACAAAAGGAATTAGAGAAAAATCTGGCTTTACGTGTTAATGAAACCGATAAAGCTGACAAATGGATGGTTTTCGGTCGTGGGGTTTTGCATTTATCAGTATTGATTGAAACCATGCGTCGTGAAGGTTATGAAATGCAAGTTGGACAACCGCAAGTAATTATCAAAGAAGTTGATGGCGTGAAATGCGAACCAATCGAGGAATTAACAATCGATTTACCTGAAGAATTTAGTGGCACAGCCGTAGAAGCTGTGACTAAAAGAAAAGGTGAAATGAAAAACATGGTTCCAAAAGGAGAACGTATGATTATCACATTTGAAATTCCTTCTCGTGGTATCATTGGTCTTCGAAATTACTTGCTTACGCAAACAGCAGGTGAAGCAATCATGAACCACCGATTCTTGGATTATCAACCATACAAAGGTGAAATTCCTGGTCGTCAAAACGGATCGTTGATTTCTTTGGAACAAGGAACTTCCATCCCCTTCTCATTAAATAACTTACAAGACAGAGGGAAATTCTTTGTTGCACCAAATGAAGATATTTATGAAGGTCAAGTTATTGGAGAAAATTCCCGAGCTGGAGATCTTTGTGTGAATGTAACCAAGACTAAGAAATTGACAAACATGCGTGCTTCTGGTTCTGATGATAAAGTTCGTTTAGCACCGCCGAAAGTATTTAGTTTGGAAGAATGTTTGGAATACATTCAGGAAGATGAATACGTGGAAATCACGCCGAAAAACTTGAGAATTCGTAAAATTCTTTTGAAGGAAACTGAGCGAAAAAGAGGTCATAAAATTGCTTAATAAATTACTTAACTAGGTTATTTTAATTCTTTTCTGTAATAAATTAGCTGATTGAACGTTTTTAGAATGTGAAAAAAGTCTATCTGCTTTTGCTAATGTTTTTTGGATTCTTTTCAATCCAAGCACAACGATCTACATTTTTGTCTCGATCTGAATTAGGCGTTCACATTGGACAAATGTATTATTTGGGTGACCTCAATCCTTCGAAGCAATTTTATCAAAGCAACCTAGCAGGTGGACTCATGTATCGTTTCAACTTGCAAACAAGAATGGCTTTGCGTTTTAACATTACAACTGGCAGTATAGAAGCATACGACAAGGATTCCAACAAGCCATTACTCGTTAATAGAAATTTGGATTTTCAGTCGAAAATACATGAAATTGCGGGAGGAATTGAATTTTATCATTCTCAATTTCAAATTGGAAATAAACGCTATTTTGGAACATTTTATTTCTTGGCTCAAGTCGGACTATTCTATATGAATCCAACGACGAGCTACAATAACGAAACGATAGAGTTAAATGAGATTGGGACTGAAGGTCAAGGTAGTTCGCTGAATAGTAAAAGGAAGTACAACAACTTACAATTATGCGTTCCAATTGGGATTGGCGGGAAAATATCCCTGGGAAAATTTGCTACATTCAATTTAGATATAGCTATACGTAAAACATTTACAGATTATTTGGATGATGTTGCTAGCGATTCTTATCTTGATCCAACTGCTTTATCTTCGGTTAACGGTACGACGGCCGCAGCATTATCAAATAGAAGCTTGGATGGAAGTCGTTTTGGGAAACGTGGTAATTCCACTACCAAAGATTGGTACGTATACTGCGGCGGGATGGTAACTATCAAATTGGGCAAAGGAAAAGGATGTCCTAGGCCTCAGTAGAATTAATCATACCCAACAAGTGCGAATACAGAAAAACTAGACAGCCAGTGATCTATGTCGTAGTTTCCTTTTCCAATACTCTCTTGAGCATAATTCCACATGTCGTTCATTTGAACAACCCAAAGTTTTTTTACATCGGTATTTAATCTGTCTTCTGAAATCGTTTTTAGCATACCATTTAAACACCAAATTCGATTAAGATGGTAACCATCCCAATGAGATTCATAACCATCGTGTTTGTCTGACTTTTTAATTTTAAGACCATCATTCACCTTGTTCATTGAAAATAATTCAGGAGTAAATTTATTTACCCAATCCCAATATTGTTTTTCAGAAAGAACTTTTCGCATCAAATCATTGACTAAAAGCGAAGCAGACATGAAATCATAATCAAAGGGTTCTTTAACGATTGGTGCATTTGACATATCGCCATAGTATTTTTTCGAAGCAGCAACAATCACTTTCTTCAATGCTTTATCATTAAAACTAACAGAATAATCGTAAGCAAAGGACAAACCCATTGCAGGGCTATCGTGACTTCCGGATAGTTTTACCTCATTTACCTGAGGCCAAACCTTTAGATGAACAAAAGCAATATAATCAGAAAGTGGCTTCAGATTCTCCAACCAACGTTTTGCGTCAGGGCTGTCCCAACGTTTAAGTTCATCAGCGACCTTCAGCAACCAAGATTGACCATATGGAAATTCAAATAATCCTTCTTCGTGAGATCGCACATAATTCAATTCAGCCAAAATATTTTCCTTTGAAAAACTTAATTCAAGCTTATCTTTCAATGCTTTAGCCTCTGGAATAGTTGGGAAAAGCTTTAGCAATTTCACCATACACCAGTGATTATGTACCCCACTATGCCAGTCATAACATCCATAAAATGAAGGCCATAAATCTCTAGGACCTTGTTTATCCCCGGGTTTTCTTAGAGCTTGGAAATAATAATGAGGACTTGATTTATCTGCACATTCCAAGGATAGTTTGGCAAAATGAGAAGCTCCCGACTCGCTTAAGGTGTATCTACCATCTTGTAACACAGACACCAAGGGATCCACATTTTGTCCAAATAAAATCGAAATAGAAAAGTTAACTATGACAAAAAATAAATGCTTCATTTTCAACAGTAAAACAGATTAAAGAATATAAGAATAACCAAAAATAGTAATTACTTTCAACTAAATGAGGCAAACAAGAATTTTAGGAGTGAATACATTTTTCAACTTATCTTTACAGTATGAATCTCAGTGCTCCACTTGCCGAACGTATGCGCCCAACAAATTTGGATGACTACATCGGTCAGCAGCATTTATTGGCAAAAGAAGCCTCATTGCGAAGAGCATTGGATGCTGGAGTAATTCCTTCCATGATTTTTTGGGGGCCTCCTGGAGTTGGAAAAACAACGTTGGCTCAATTAATTGCTTCTCATTTAAATCGTCCATTTCATACGCTTTCAGCTATATCATCAGGCGTGAAAGATGTTCGAGAAATTATCGCAAAAGTGGAAAATGGCGGCATGTTTCAACCCAAAGGGACGATTTTGTTTATTGATGAGATTCATCGTTTTTCGAAAGCACAGCAGGATTCGTTGCTCGGTGCGGTTGAAAAGGGAATTGTTACATTAATTGGTGCAACTACGGAAAATCCTTCGTT
>JBEIKF010000098.1:0-6284 GCA_040379905.1 Crocinitomicaceae bacterium | reverse complement strand
TTCTAACGCTGGTGTTTGCTCTAGACGTGAGGCTGATGTCTTGATTCAAACCGGAGTCGTATCTGTGAATGGGAAAATTGTTACTGAGTTAGGATACAAAATTCAACCTAGTGATGTTATTCAATACGATGGAGAAACAATCAATGCAGAGAAAAAGCGCTATGTTTTATTGAACAAACCAAAAGGATTCATAACCACCATGGATGATCCTCGCGGTAGAAAAACGGTAATGACTTTAGTTAGCAAGGCATGCCGTGAACGCATTTATCCAGTAGGGCGTTTAGATCGCGAAACAACAGGGCTCTTGCTTTTTACGAATGATGGCGATATGGCCAAGAAACTTACCCATCCAAGGTATCAAGCCAGAAAATTGTACCACGTCGAATTACATAAACCTGTATCTCGTGAAGATTTGGAAAAGCTTTTGAAAGGCGTCGATCTCGAAGATGGTAAAACCAGAGTTGATAAAGCAGAATATGTTGATGATGCTTCCTCCCGTGAGATAGGAGTAGAATTACATTCTGGAAAAAATAGAATAGTTCGTCGTTTGTTTGAGGCCTTGGGTTACAATGTTGTTAAACTTGATCGTGTGCAATTTTCAGGTTTAACGAAAAAAGATCTTCCCCGAGGGATGTTTCGACATCTGACCGAACAAGAAGTGGCTTTTTTAAAAATGACGAAATGAAATTGATTGTAGTTTTTTTCTGTTCATTACTAGTTCTTTCATCATGTAAATCATCTGATGATAAGTTTAAAACTGTAAATCCAAATTCGGAATACTTTTACCCGATTGACACCATTCCGAAAGTATATTTGTATCGAGACATCGCTCATGGCCTAGAAGAGGAATTCCACCGTATATATTCAATAAGTGACATGGCGGGAGAACATATTGTCGTTGAAAGATATGCGAGTGACGGGAGGATTCTGGACGCCATCAATTACAATGTTGATTCACTAACTGTATTTGATCAGATGGTGGTTGATCGATTTAAGAAAAAGGAAAAAGCCCTCATTTACAAAAACAAACTATTTCCAATGGATTTGAAAAAAGAATCTTGGTATGCGGTGAAGTTTAATGGGGTTATTGATTCTACGTTGATTTTGCGCGAGGTTAAACGAAATTTTAAAAAACGTAAAACAATAACCATAATGGATGAGTTTGAGTCCGAATCTCTTGTTTTTGACGATTTTGTAAGGCAAACTGTTTTAAATCCGTTTACGAAAAAAGAACAATCCTTTGATGCCAAACAAGTTAATTATTTTGCCAAAGGTTATGGTTTGGTGGAGTGGCACAGTTTAAATAAAAAAGTTCATTTTCGTTTGGAACGAATCTTAACCCAAGAGGAATTTGTTAAAATCATTGCTCCATGAAAACTATATTTTTTTTAGTATTAATTTCAGTATCATCAGTTTCATTTTCTCAATATAAAAGAGCAAAAACGAATAAATCTTGGTCTGCGGGAACCCTTTTCTTTTATTGGGGTTATAATCGAAGCTTTTATACAAAGAGTAACATCAATTTCAATGGGCCGGGCTATAATTTTACATTGAATGGAGCAAAAGCAGTTGATAGACCTACTAAAGATATTGGCACCTATTTTTCTATCAATGAATTAACTGTTCCACAGTTCAATTTCAGATTGGGTTACAACATTAAAAACAATTGGGCCATTTCGATTGGCTATGATCATATGAAATATGTATTAGTTGATAATCAGCCTTATACATTATCGGGGAATATAAAACCGGGTGTAGATGTTGTTACCAATTGGTCTGGAAACTACAACAATGAACCAGTTATTACGCAACAAGAAACGTTTCATTATGAAAACACCAATGGGATGAATTACATCCGTTTTGAGGTATCTCGGATTGATCAGTGGTTTCGAAGTCAAGGAGGGCAATTCGCTTTTTCATCGTCTTTAGGACTAAGTTCAGGAGGTATTTTAAGTTTTAATGATTTTACGTTTGCGGGAAGGAAAGATGTCCAAACGGTGTCTATGTCTGGCCTGGGAATCTCAACTCATGCAGGGGCGCGATTTGAATTTTGGAATCATTTTTTTGTGCAAGTTAATGGAGCCGCGGGATTTATGAATCAGGTTAATGTGGATACACGTCCAAATGACTACACTTCTTATGCCAAACATAGATTTGGATATGCAGCCGCTGAAGTAGTTGCTGGAGGATTATTCTATTTTAAGCCAAAGAAGGGCGGTTGTGATAGTTGTCCGCAATGGGGAAAGTAAGATGAAGTTTTTAATCGTAGGCTTAGGAAATCCCGGTTCGGAGTATGAGGAAACAAGGCATAACATTGGTTTCAAAGTTGTTGATGCTATCGCCAAAGAATTAGGAGATTCATTTACGTTGAATCGAGCAGCTCACCGCGCGGAAGTTAGATTTAAGGGTAAAACACTCGTTTTGATAAAGCCAATTACCTTCATGAATTTATCTGGAAAGGCAGTTAATTATTGGCTTCAAGCGGAGAAAATCCCGATTTCAAATTTGTTAGTTATAACAGACGATATCGCTCTTCCATTTGGCAAACTAAGATTGAAAGGAAAAGGAAGCGATGGCGGTCACAATGGATTGAAAGATATTCAAGCGACATTGAAAACTACTGATTACGCTAGACTTCGATTTGGTGTGGGAAACGACTTTGCTAAAGGCCGGCAAGCTGATTATGTTTTAGGTCATTGGACAAAAGAAGAGGTTTTAAATTTACCAGAACGCATTTCTATATCAACAGAATTTATCAAAAGTTTCGCAACCCAAGGACTTGAATTGACCATGACCAATTGGAACGGGAAGTAGATTATCTTTTTGAAATTCTGCACTATGTAATTTAAGTTGCATATGATTTACTTTAATTAAGTGATCTTCGCTCTTTAATTCTTTAAAACTTTCAAGATGAAAAAGAATATGGGCAATTTGGATCGTGTGATTCGGGTTTTAGGAGCAATTATTTTAAGTTTACTTTATTTTACAAACGTAATTACTGGAACTTTAGGTTTGGTATTATTGGTTCTTTCTGGCGTATTTGTTTTGACAAGCTTTGTAAGCTTCTGTCCACTTTATATTCCACTGGGAATAAATACATGTAAAAAGTAATTTTTTTGACGCACTAATTTAATATGAGAAAACTTATTCTATTTTTTCTGATTCCATTTTCATTTATGGGTCAACAGTTGCTATTTATCCCTGATACAATTTCAGGTCCGTTTATACCTCTTGAAATTAGCCACGATCACATGCATTTTTTTTCAGGTGAACAAACCGAAACAATGGGAATAAATGGTCCAATTTTGGCTCCTACAATCATATTGAATAAAGGGCAACAAGTAACAATGGAAGTTACCAATTTATTGATGGATTCAACAACAATTCATTGGCACGGATTGCATGTTTCATCAGAAGATGATGGTGGTCCTCATACACCAATTCCACCCTTTACAATTTGGTCTCCAACGTTTGAAGTAATGGATAAAGCCTCAACGTATTGGTATCATCCACATTTGCATCACATGACGAATATGCATGTTCAAATGGGGATAGCAGGAATGATTATTGTTCGTGATTCAGAGGAAGCGGCCTTGAATTTACCCCGATCATACGGAATTGACGACATACCCGTAATTATTCAAACCAAAGGATTCGATGCAAATAATCAGATTGTGGTTGAAACTGCCTTGGATACGACAATTCTTATTAACGGAACTATAGATCCTTTCATTCAGTTACCTGCTCAGGTTGTTCGATTGAGATTATTAAATGGTTCTTCTGAGCGTGTTTATAATTTGGGATTATCCAATGGTAATTCTTTTTTCCTGATTGGCACCGATGGCGGTCTTTTGAATGCTTCCGTTTCATTAACGAGATTAAAACTTTCTCCGGGAGAGAGGGCAGAGATATTGATAAACTTACAAGGTATGAATGGCCAGAATTTAAATTTGATGTCTTTCGCTTCTGAATTACCAAATGCCATTTATGGTGCTACTCAGCCAGGAATGGGAGCGGGGCAATCAATTCCAAATTATACACAAAATCCATTAAATGGGGCTGACTTTCAAATTCTTCAAATACAAGTAATTCCCCAGACGTCAAATCCGATTTCATCCATTCCAGGCTCGTTGGTTCCCAATAATTCGTGGTTGGAAAGTAATGCGAATGCAACTAAAACATTAACATTTAGTCCTCAAACTATGGGTCCAACTGCTATTAACGGACCTTTTCTGATTAACAATACCTCATTCAATATGGATGTCATCAATTATTCAATTCCTTTGAATAATACCGAAGTTTGGACTTTACAAAACAACACCCCAATTGCACACCCATTTCATTTACATAATGTTCCCTTTTATGTTTTGGATATAAATGGCGTTGCTCCACCACCTGAATTGGCAGGTCGAAAAGATGTGATTTTAGTCCCTGGTGGACAAGGAACAGTCAGATTGATTACCAAATTTGAAGATTTTGCGAATGATTCCGTTCCATACATGTATCATTGTCACATGCTCACGCACGAAGATGGAGGAATGATGGGGCAGTTTATTGTCTATGATCCCAATAGTTCAGTTGATGAATTGCAGAATCAGGAGTTGATCATTTTTCCAAATTCGGCATCGCAAGAAATACAAATTATTGGAGCAACAAAAGATATGCATTTTACCATTCATGATTTTCTTGGACAACAAGTTCAGCGAGCATTTATAATTGATGATTCCAAAATAAACATCCAAAATTTACCTGCTGGTATTTATTCGATTGAGGTTATACGAAATAATTATTCAATAAAAGGTAGGTTTATCAAACAGTAGCTAAAGGAATGCTGACATTATTTTTTAATGCTCATCAATTGGTTGACTAGATTTTATCTCTTCGTGCGAAATCTCACCGCCACTTTTGCCAGTTCCAAAAGCAAGATAAATTACTAACATAGAAATTCCAATTACCAAAAACATTGAGAGATTTTTGAATGGATGTTTTTTCCAATTCAACCAAAAGGCAATGATTGAAAGCAAACCAAGTAGGTAGGAGAGAATCGCAAAGGTTTCTGCAAATTTTTCATGTATATGAATCGCATCATGACTCCTTCCAAGTTCTTCAATTATTTCCTCTGCACCTTTTCCTGAATTCATGGTGACGTATGTCATTATTGCTGAAACAACAAGTATTCCATATGAAATACGTTTAACCAATTCGGCTTTTAAAATAAACCCTATCATTAAAATCGTGAATCCTACAATGGGTAATATAATAGGAAAGTGATTAATGATAATGTGAAAATGTGCTTCGTTCATCATGATAAAAATTTTGAAAGTTTTACGGCCATTTTTAAGAAACGTTACATTCTTAAACTTTCAGATTAATTTTGTTTTATGAATGATATTTCTTCCAAAGACGACATTACAAAACTAGTTCTAACTTTTTATGAAAAGGTCAAAAAGGACGATGAGTTAAGTCCATTTTTCAAGGATTTAGATTTTGAAGTTCATATGCCGAAGATGATTCATTTTTGGAGTTTTGCTCTTTTGAATGAACCGGGATATACAACCAATGTCGTTGAAAAACATTTGCATATGCCTTTGAAAGAAGTCCATTTTGAACGTTGGCTGAATTTGTTCAATGAAACAATTGATGAACATTTTTCAGGGGAAATTGCAAATCAAGCGAAACAGCGCGCTCAATTGATTGGTTGGACCATAAAAAGTAAGATTCAATGATGAGTCAAACAATTTTTGTAGTTTTAACCTAATTCAATTTTGATGAAAGGATTAGTTCTCAAATCGACTGGTAGATGGTACAATGTGCTTTTGGAAACAAAGGAAACGATACAGGCTTCTATCAAAGGAAAACTTCGTATTGAAGGTTTGAAAACAACGAATCCAGTTGCTGCTGGCGATGAGGTTGCAATTGAATTGGAAGGAACCGATTACACGATTAAGTCAATCTATCCAAGGAAAAATTACATCGTTCGTAAGTCAACCAATCTGAGTAAGCAAATGCAAATTTTAGCCTCAAACATTGATCGAGCTTATTTGCTAGTTACCTTAAAATCTCCTGTTACACAAATCGCTTTTATCGATCGTTTTTTAGTCGCCGCTGAGTCGTTTCGTATTCCGACTATCATCTTATTCAACAAAGTTGATTTATTTGGCCCGAAAGAACATACATTGTTAAAAGAGTTGACGGAAATTTATTCTCAGATTGGCTATCCATGTCATCCCATTTCAGCAGAAAATCAAGAAAACATTACTTTTTTAAGAGCTGAAATTCAAGGA
>JBEIKF010000097.1:0-6294 GCA_040379905.1 Crocinitomicaceae bacterium | reverse complement strand
TGTGTCTCCAACAAGCACAACTCAATATGCAGTTTTATACAATTACAGCGGATGTTTAGCACAAGGATCAGCATTTGTAGTGGTTAATCCAATTCCAACAATAACAATTGCAGATGAAACAATATGTGCCGGAGAGTCTGTCACTTTAGGTGCGTTAACCGCTCTACCTGCTGGAGGAACGTATTCGTGGTCAACAAATAGTTCGAATCAGACCATAACAGTGAATCCTTCTTCAAACTCGAATTATTCAGTTACTTATACGGTTAATGGCTGTTCAAGTTTACCAGCGACAGCCACTGTTACAGTTAATCCCGTGCCGTCTTTAACTATAAATAGTTCAACAATCTGTATTGGTGAAACAGCATCTTTAACTGCAACACCAAATATTCCTGGGGGGTCAATTATTTGGACTCCAACTAATGAAACGACACCCACTATCGATGTATCACCGACTGTTACCTCTAATTACTCTGCTATTTACACAGTGAATGGTTGTTCAAGTAATTCAACTTCTGCTTCCGTAACTGTAAATTTAATTCCAGTTGTATCATTTAATGCTTCCATTTTTGAAGGATGCAGCCCATTGTCAGTAGAATTATGGAACACATCTCAAGA
The DNA here is from genome assembly GCA_040379905.1 of Crocinitomicaceae bacterium. Classification (GTDB taxonomy): domain Bacteria; phylum Bacteroidota; class Bacteroidia; order Flavobacteriales_D; family Crocinitomicaceae; genus UBA952. The sequence continues at coordinate 5,679 of JBEIKF010000097.1, read as the reverse complement.
TGCTTCGCTTTCTACATTTACTGAATGGACGATAGACAATGGCTCAACCTATAACGGCGATACAATAAATCCTATTTTAAATGCAGGATGTCACGATATTACGCTATCAATGACTGTAAATGGTTGTACAGGTTCTATTTCGTATGATGATTTCATTTGTGCTGAATCGATTCCGGTAGCATCATTTTTCTCGAATATTAATTCTTTTTCAGAAAGTTCGCAAGCGATCGAGTTAATCAATCAATCAATTGGAGCAACTAGTTACATTTGGAATATGGGGGATGGAACGCTTTATACAACTAATGATGTTTCACATTTATATAATCAAACTTCAAGCGGACAAACTATTTGGTTAACTGCCATTTCAGATCTAGGCTGTATTGATAGTACAAGTATTAACATTCCATATGAAGATGCTATAATCTATTATGTTCCTAATTCCTTTACCCCAGATGGTGATGAATTTAATAATACATTTATGCCTATTTTCACTTCAGGTATTGACATTTACACATTTGAAATGAGTATTTTTAATCGATGGGGCGAAGTGATTTTCCTTTCAAATAATCCAAATATAGGTTGGGATGGTAGTTATGGAATACAAGGATTAGATGCTCAATCAGGTGTCTATACTTTCAAAATCACATTTAAAACACCTCAAAAAGATGATAGACAAACAATAACAGGTCACATAAATTTATTGAGATAAGAACTGTAAATTAAAAGTTCGCTTTTCTATTCATTTCTCAAATCATTCATCCCTGTCATTACAAAACGAAAACCTACTTGAGGCGAGGGTAATGGAATTTGCTCTGGTAAAATAAATATCCAGTTGTCAAAAAAGATTTCATTGGTGCAATTTCCATCCATACTTGCAAATGAACCGCCTAAAACGAAATTAGAATTTGATACAACCTCCGATACGTTTCCGTTCGTATTGAATACTCCAAAATTTGATGGATTATAACTCGCTACTGGTGCTGTTAATTCATACCCATCGAGTGCCCTGCTTCTCTTCAACAATTGTAATTGCTTCTTTCTATAGGTTAGATCACGAGTCAATTTGCGTTCATCATACAATTCGAAATCAAAAAGCGGATTAAAGTTCATTAGGTATTCGCCTTTAGAATTCCTGTTATAGGGTCCTCCCCAACTATAAAACTGAAAAGATAAATCTCCTGTCATTACGCGTAATTGCTGTTTTGCCGTTGGTAATGTAATTTCTACATGAGCATACTTCCTTTTTGAATCCTTATTGTATATATCCGTCAACCAACTACAAAATGCATTCATAGCATCTTTCGTGATGTTAACAACCGGATACTTCGGAAATTGATATGAATAATATTGATATTGCAGTAAGTCGGTTTCAGACTTCCAGTTTTCCTCTATTGGAGCGTATTGCTTTCGTTTGATTGAATCAGTTATTGACTCTAGAAACTTTAGATACATCTCATTAGTAACTTCATACTTTGAAACATAAAAATTAGAAGTCATGATTACTTTTTCAGCTTTATTAATTTGGTTGGTGTCTGGCTCAAAAATGGGATAATAACCAGGTATTTGAGCCCCGCCAGCAGGAATGTAGCTCAAATTATCTTCAATAAACTTGGCATCAATTTTTATATCCGATTTTGGAACGTGGTATTCCTCAATTTCTGCAAAAACACGAAATCCGACCCACGATGCTGCAGGACCATCCAAAGTATCTCGTGAAGAAATGACCATTTTGTGGCTTCCTTTAAACCAAGATCCGCCCTTGCATATCAATTTTTCGGCATCCGGATAAGGCAAGGCAACCATTTCCGCAACATTACCAGCCATGTTGTATAAACCAAAATTATTTGGCCAATAGTCACCTACCCTACAAGAAATATCTCCACCATCATTTAAATACCCTGCAGATCCCATGAAATCACCTGAACCACCATTGTAATTGGCAAGAATTACCCCTTTATATTTTCCTTTTTCCATCCGAACACTTGAAGTTCCCCATGGGAAAATTGTTCCTTCAGATAACCCACCTCGAGCTGCTAGTTCCCACTCATTTTCTTCGGGTAAGCGGAAATGGATTTTTTTGATTTGTTTGTCATTCAGCGACTCATTTGTGGAATTTGTCAACCAATTACAGTAATTCTCAGCCTGTTCATAATTAACTCCAACAACTGGATAATCTCCATATGCAGGATGACGCAAATAATACTGAACGAATTTTTCCATATACCCCAAAGGAGATCTCCAAATCATAGTATCTGGAAGATTCTGTTGATACTCAGCCTCTCCTTTTGTTTTTCTAATTTCATTCAAAAAAGTTAAATACTCATGATTTGAAACTTCGAATTTACAAGCGTATAAATTCGTTTTTCCAATATGAACAAATGGCATCTTCTTACCATTTAATCTCAAAGTTTCTTGTTTCGATTTTTCGCTCTTTTGACCAAAACTCGCTGAATAAAGGAAAAGAAGTAATAATAGTATCTTGTATGGCATAGATTATTTTTTCTTACAACTCTAAAATAGGAATTTGTTACTTACGAAGAAGAAAGAAACGATAATTAACTAAAGATAATCAGTCTTTAGAATAAAAACCTTCTTCAAAATTATGACCTTCCCAAAGTTGATCACTACAATCATACTTAGATCTTCTAACAATGGAATAATTCATTGATTGCAAGGCTTCAACAAAAATTGAAAGGTCCAAATTCATGTCCTCTGGATTAAGTTTTTCCAATGACGACTCTTTTTTGTCATCCAACGGTTTAAGTTTAACACTTAGTGTTAATTTATATTGATTTGAATTGTATGATGGATTACCACTATTAATTAATTTCTCTCTACTTCTTCTTGTATCCTCAAATTCCTTCAACAATTCAATTTCGCATAAATCAGCTTTCTTGTAGATTTTATAATCTCTACTCAATGCGTCATCAACACGAAATTCATCCTCACCAATTTCTATTCGATCATTAATTGCATATTTTAATTGAAAAAAATTGTAAACAAGATAACCTACGCCAAAAATTAGCAATATAACGGAAAAACTCTTCATCATAAAATCTTCGGAAGCTACTGAAAAAAATAATTTTGAAGTAAACGTACTAATTATCATTATTATAGCGCCGATAATAATTAAGAGGTCAGCTTGAATAGGAGTCGAAAGAATTATTTTATTCTCTTTTTTAACAAAAACATTTTTCTTCTTTACAAAATGTCTTCCGGTAAAGTACATTAAACATCCAACTCCAAATAAAATCAAAGAAAGATACCAAGGAATTAATGTAGCTAGAAAACTAAAGCCTTGCCAAATTAGATAAAATATGAAAATGGCTAACGCAATTATCGTGATAGCAATAATTATTCTAATCGTCTTGGACATATTAAAAGATCAACAAGAATTGATACTACAATCCCAATAAAATCTCCATTGGATCTTTAGCTCCGAAAATCATTCGTTCTGGATTTTCTAACATTTCTTTCACTTTAACCAAGAAACCTACAGATTCTTTTCCATCAATGACTCTATGGTCATACGAAAGAGCAACGTACATTATTGGACGAATCTCAACTTTACCATTTATGGCCACTGGACGTTCAACTACGTTGTGCATTCCTAAAATCGCAGATTGCGGTGGATTGATAATTGGTGTAGACAACATCGAACCGAAAACACCTCCATTTGTAATTGTAAATGTTCCGCCAGTCATATCATCAGGAGTGATTTTACCATCTCTTGCTTTAACAGCCAAGCGTTTTATCTCTCGTTCAATTTCAGCTAACGACATTTGTTCTGCATTACGAACTACGGGGACCATAAGTCCTTTCGGAGAAGAAACTGCAATTCCAACATCCGCATAATCGTGGAAAATCATTTCGTTCCCGTCGATTTGAGCATTTACCGCAGGATATAATTTCAAAGCTTCTGTAACCGCTTTCGTGAAAAAGGACATAAATCCTAAATTCACTTCGTGCAGCTTGGAAAATTTATCTTTGTATTTAGCACGAATGTCCATAATCGGTTTCATGTCAACTTCATTGAAAGTAGTCAACATGGCTGTTTCATTTTTAACTGAAACTAAGCGTTCCGCAATTTTTCTGCGCAACATCGACATTTTCTCACGATTTTGGTCTCTTGTTCCACCCCACCCTTGCGTTGATTCAGTTGAGAATCCAGCAGACATGGCGTTTACTACGTCTTGCTTCGTGATACGACCATCTTTACCACTTCCTACAACTTGTTTGGAAGAAATTCCATTTTCACTCATGATTTTAGCGGCTGCTGGAGATGGCGTTCCTGAAGCATAAGAAACTTCTTTCTTAATTGGATCAGGATTTGGAACCACCGTTTTGGTTTCTGCAACAGGTGCAATAGCAGATTTTGTCTCTTCTGCTTTAACTTCTACTTTTGGTACAGAACTTCCAGCAGGTCTCGCTGCATCGGTATCAATCAAACAAACAACTTGTCCAACCTTTACGACATCGCCCTCAGCGGCTTTTAAAGTAATTGTTCCACTTGCTTCAGCTGGAAGTTCCAATGTCGCTTTGTCCGAGTCAACTTCGGCAATTGCTTGGTCTTTTTCAACGTAATCTCCATCGGAAACCAACCATTGTGCAATTTCAACTTCTGATATCGATTCTCCCGGACTTGGGACTTTCATTTCTAATAGTGCCATGACAATTATATCTTTCTATTATTTAACAACTTTAACTTTCGCGTAAGAGAAAATCTCATTGAACAATTTCGCCAATCGTTTCTCATGCAATTTCTTAGAACCTTCTGCTGATGCAGCGCTGGCAGGACGGCAAATTCCGATTAAATCTAATTTCCTCAAACTCATCGCAATGTAGGACCAAGCACCCATGTTTGCTGGCTCTTCTTGAGCCCAAATAACATTTTTTGCATTGTATTTCGCTAAAATCGCCTCGATTTGTATTTGTGGTAACGGATACAGCTGCTCAATTCGAACAAAAGCCATATTTTCAACACCCATTTGTTGTGCTTTTTCCTTTAGTTCATAGTAGAACTTACCAGAACAAAGCACGACTGTATCAATCGATTTAGTGTTCGCAGTAGCATCATCAATTACTTCTTGAAAAGATCCTTTCGCCATTTCTTCCAATGTTGAAGTCGCAGCTGGATATCGAAGTAACATCTTTGGAGAGAAAACAACCAATGGCTTTCTAAATTCACGTTTCAATTGTCGACGCAACAAATGGAAATGATTTGCAGGAGTAGAAGTATTTACTATTTGCATATTCAAATCCGCACATTGCTGTAAAAACCGTTCCATACGACCACTTGAGTGCTCAGCTCCCTGACCTTCATAACCGTGAGGCAATAAGAGCGTCAATCCACTTTGCGTGGCCCATTTGTCCTCACCTGCACTGATAAATTGATCGATCATGATTTGCGCTCCATTGAAGAAATCTCCAAATTGAGCTTCCCAGATAGTCAAACCATTTGGTGTTGCCAAGGAATAACCATATTCAAATCCTAAAACACCATATTCAGATAACAACGAGTTGTAAACGGTGAATTTTGCTTGATCTTTTGATAGCAAGTTTAATGATTCGATTTCTTCTTCTGAATCTTCTGTTTTTACAACAGCGTGACGATGGGAGAAAGTTCCTCTTTCCACATCTTGTCCAGAAATACGAACTGTGTGACCTTCAGTTAATAAC